>WNDX01000004.1 GCA_009914615.1 Herbaspirillum frisingense | reverse complement strand
GGCTGCACTCGTTTCGGCGCCTGAAGATTCGTTACGAACGCTATGCTCATATCCACGAAGCCTTCCTGTCATTGGCTTGCGCCTTGATTTGCTGGACCCGGTTAAAACAACTTTTAAAATAATTTCGCAACAGCCTCTAAGAATTGTTCTTTCAAATCATGATATCAAATCGCATATCGGAATAGCGAAAGAATTCATTGGAAAGACATGGGCCGAGTACTTAATATCTAGCCACATTCCGAGCTCGCATAAATAAACGAACGCAGCGTTCGGAATGAGAGAGAAGAAGGTCGGGCAGCATCAGAACAAAAAGTTGGGAGATCGTCAGGAGCGCGTCAGGTTCCGGATGGTCAGAAGTGCAAGCTGCACGACCAAGCCCACCGACGAAAAAAATTTAAACAGCAATATCCACGGAGACTATTCATGAAGCAAGTGAAGCCATCCTTTACTGGAGCAAAGACCCTGTGCGCGCTCGCGCTGTTGGGGGCATTTTCGGCACAAGCGCAGGCGCAAAGCAGCGTCACCATCTACGGCCGCGTGGTGGCCGGCGTCGACTTCCTGACCAATGCCGGTGCAAACGGCCAGGGCAGCAAGTGGAGCGCCGCCAACAACCAGTGGGGCACCAGCATGATCGGCTTCAAGGGCACGGAAGACCTGGGCGGCGGCACCAATGCCTTCTTCCTGCTGGAATCCGGTTTCAATTCGACCAAGGGCGGTTTCAACGGTTCGGACACCAGCAGCGGTTCCGCACTGTTCAATCGTCGTTCCTACGTCGGCCTGTCCTCGGCGACTGCCGGCTCCATCAAGTTCGGTAAGAACCTGTTCATCAACAACGACGTCTGGTACCTGGATCCGACCGGCCAGCAGGCCATCGGCACCGCCAGCCTGGTCAACGGCCGCAACTGGCCCGGCGCCAGCAACGTGATCGAATACGCCAGCCCGGACATGGGCGGCTTCACCGTCGGCCTGCAGACCAGCCTGGGCGAGAAGCCGGGTTCGTTCAGCGGCGGTGTGCCCAATGCCGGTTCGAGCGACGGCCGCAAGGACGGCATCTCGCTGGCCTACCAGAAGAATGGCCTGGAACTGCGCCTGATCTATGACGTCGTGCGCGACGTCAACGGCAACTACAGCGACATCTGGGGTCACTCCAAAGAGCTGATCATCGGCGGCACCTACAAGTTCGACAAGCTGAAGCTGTTCGCCGGTTACGAAAACCTGCGTGCGCCTGATGCACTGGCCGGCGATCCGGATCGCGCCAACCACTACTGGATCGGCGCCAACTACGACGTGACTCCGCAGTTCCAACTGGTCGGCGCAGTGTTCCACGTGAACGCCAACAACGGCAGCGTGGCCAACACCGGCAGCAAGACTGGCGGCGGCGGCACGGCCAACATGTACATGGCCGGCATCAATTACTTCCTGTCGAAGCGCACTCTGCTGTACTTCGACGTGGGCACCGTGCGCAACGGTACCGGCGCTTCGCACCAGCTGGAAAACGGCGGCAACACGCCGGGTGCGTCTGGCTTCAACCAGACCGGCGCGTACTGGGGCGTTGCCCACTCGTTCTGATGATGTGAAATCCTTCCTGAGGTGGTCTTGATGTAGTTGAGGGCAGGCGCAAGCCTGCCCTTTTTTGTTGGTCGTTTTGTTTGTCTGTTCCGCCAAGAGCGGCTGCCAAAGAGGCTCACGGGCTTTTTCGACAGCGGTTTTATGGATAGAGTAAGAGGCGGGCGTCCGCCATGGTGGCGGCGCAGCCGCCGATTACGTCATACGGGAAAGTATTGATGAAAGCGCAACTACTGGTCGATGGACGTCATGAACTGGGCGAGGGCGTGCTGTGGTGCGAGCGCTCGCAATCGGTCTTCTGGACCGATATCCATGCTTCGCGCCTGTGGAACCACCATCCGCAAAGCGGCGCCACGCGCAGCTGGGGCATGCCCGAGCGCCTGTGCTGCTACGCCTTCACCGCCGATCCCGAGCAATTGCTGATCGGACTGGAATCGCGCCTGGCCTTCTTCAACCTGGTCAGCGGCGCCATCACGCCGATCTGCCGCATCGAAGACGACCTGCCGACCACGCGCCTCAACGATGGCCGTTGCGACCGTCAGGGCCGCTTCGTGTTCGGCACGCTCAATGAAGATCCGGGCCGCGAACCGATCGCCAGCTTCTACCGGCTCAATACCGATCTCTCGCTGGAACGCCTGCAGCTGCCGGGCATCGCCATTTCCAACAGCATCTGCTTCAGCCCTGATGGCAGCCTGATGTATCACTGCGACACCTTGCAGAACAAGATCCTGTGCTGCGATTACGACGTGCGTTCCGGCGCCGTCGCCAACCAGCGCGTGTTCGCCGACCTGGCCGATCAGCCCGGCAGCCCGGACGGTTCCACCGTCGACGCCGATGGCTACGTCTGGAACGCCCAGTGGGGCGGTGCGCGGGTGGTGCGCTTCGCGCCGGATGGCGGCATCGAGCGCATCGTCGAGATCCCGACCGGTCAGCCGAGTTGCGTGGCCTTCGGCGGCGCCGGCTTCGATACGCTGTATGTCACCACCGCGCACGAAGGCATGACGCATGAACAGCGCGCCGAGGATGCGCTGGCCGGCGCCTTGTTCGCCGTGCCGCTGGCCGATGTGCGCGGCCTGCCGGAAGGCCGCTTCGGCGGCTGATCGATGTCCTGATGCGCCGCGCGATGCCGGCGGCGCTCAGGAGCCGAAGCTGGAGTCGCCCATCAGGCGCGACAGCCGTGCCGAGATTTCCTGCACGATGCCTTGCACCTCGTCCAGGCTGGGATTGACCTTCTTGTCGATGCGTTCGATGTAGGGCACGTTCAGCGCCGCCAGCATGCGATTGTTGGCACCCATGACCGGATAGGAGAGGTTGACCACGCCGCGGATCTGGCGACTTTCCATGCGCGAGTGGCCGCGCTTGCGGGTGTCGTCGATCTGGCGCATCAGTTGGGCGGTTTCGATTTCCTGCTCGCCGTCCATGCGCACGTGCGCGGCCAGCATGCTGGCGCGTTCGGCTTCATCGCGGAAGGCCAGCAGCACGTGGCCGGAGGCGGTATCGGTCAGGCTCACCAGGGCGCCGACCTTGAGGCCGAAGGCCCAGCGTTCCGGACTGTCCACTTGCGCCACGACGATCACGCGGCCGGCTTCATAGACCGTCAGGTGGCTGGATTGCACGGCGCGCGCGGCCAGTTCGCGCATATGCGGCAATGCGGTGCTGACCAGCGAGCGTATCGGCTGATGGTGATGGGCCAGTTCGAACAGTTTGAGCGACAGGCGGTAGTGATCGTTGTCGGCGATCAGGTAGCCGCGCTGTTCCAGCGTCACCACCATGCGGAAGATTTCGTTGACGCTGCGTCCCAGTTGCTTGGAGATCTGGTTCAGCGTCAGCATCTGTTCCGAGCGGCTGAGCAGTTCCAGGATGTCCAGGCCCTTGTCCAGGGCAGGCGCGGCGTAGCGGTTCTTGCCGGTGGCGCCGTCCTCGTCGATGTCTGCCGCGGTTTGCACGGCGCCGGATTCCGGCGGAGTGAGTTTTCTGGTTCTGGGCATGAAGGCCTGGCCTGTCGGTTATTCCGTCTCTGGAAATTCTTTGAAGAGCTTGTTGAATTTATCGGTCAGATTGTAGAAGATTTTATAAGACGCTGAATTTTATTTGTAAAAGTATTTTTTACTTATCTGGATAAAATTATCTTTTTGATATCTGCAAACGGATATCAGTAGTGATGGAAACATCATCGGTATGGTGCGACTGCTATAGGGGAATCGGGGTTATTCTAGTGCTATCACATATGAAAAGAAATTTTATTTGTGAGTAGAAGGCGAAAGCCTCGGAGCGAGACACACCCTATAAGAACGGAGCCCGGCTGCAGCAGCGGCGGGAGCCGGCAGGCCGGATCCCCGGCCAGCAATCCTGATAATACCGATGCAGAGACCGATGACCAAGATCACAGCCATGCGCGTCCTCGACGTGCGCTTTCCCACCTCGCAATCGCTGGACGGTTCGGATGCGATGAATCCGGACCCGGATTATTCCGCCGCCTACGTCATTCTCGACACCGACAACGACCAGCTCAAAGGCCATGGCCTGACGTTCACCATCGGCCGCGGCAACGAAATCTGCTGCGCCGCCATTCGCGCCATGGAGCACCTGGTGGTCGGCCTGAATCTGGAATGGATCGCCGCCGACATGGGCCGCTTCTGGCGCCATGTCACTTCCGACAGCCAACTGCGCTGGATCGGCCCGGACAAGGGGGCCATCCACCTGGCCACCGGCGCCGTGGTCAACGCCGCCTGGGACCTGTGGGCCAAGGCCGAAGGCAAGCCGCTGTGGAAGCTGGTGGCCGACATGTCGCCGGAAGAACTGGTACGGGCCATCGATTTCCGTTACATCACCGATTGCATCACGCCCGACGAAGCGCTGGCCCTGCTGCGCGAAAAGGAAGCCGGCAAGGCCGAGCGCATCCGCATCCTGCAACAGGAGGGCTATCCCTGCTACACCACCTCGGCCGGCTGGCTGGGCTATGACGACGCCAAGCTGCGACGCCTGTGCAAGGAAGCCATCGATCAGGGCTTCAACCACGTCAAGCTCAAGGTCGGTCGCGACCTGGAAGACGACAAGCGCCGCGTGAGCATCGCCCGCGAAGTGCTGGGGCCGGAGCGCAAGCTGATGATCGACGCCAACCAGGTGTGGGAGGTCGATCAGGCCATCCGCTGGGTCAACGAGCTGGCTTTCGTCAAGCCCTGGTTCATCGAAGAACCGACCAGCCCGGACGACGTCGAAGGCCACCGCAAGATCCGCGAAGGCATCGGCGCGGTCAAGGTCGCCACCGGCGAGATGTGCCAGAACCGCGTGCTGTTCAAGCAATTCATCATGCGCGGCGCGATCGATGTGGTGCAGATCGATTCCTGCCGCCTGGGCGGCGTCAACGAGATCCTGGCGGTGATGCTGATGGCCGCCAAGCACAAGCTGGTGGTCTGCCCGCACGCCGGCGGCGTCGGCCTGTGCGAGTACGTGCAGCACCTGTCGATGATCGACTATGTGTGCATTTCGGGCAGCAAGGAAGGGCGCGTGACCGAATACGTGGATCACCTGCACGAACATTTCGTCGATCCCTGCGTGGTGAAGAACGCGGCCTACATGCCGCCCAGCCTGCCGGGCTTCTCCATCGAGATGAAGCCGGAATCGCTGGAGCAGTACCGCTTCCGCGGCTAGAAAAAGCGGCGAGCAATTCCACCCGGCAAGCTGCAAGGCATACAAGAAAACGGAGACAGAAGTGGATTTGAACCTGCAAGACAAAGTGGTGATCGTCACCGGCGGCGCCTCCGGCATCGGCGGCGCGATCACGCTGCAACTGGCGGCCGAGGGCGCCATCCCCGTCGTGTTCGCGCGCAGCGAGCCGGAGGCGCAGTTCTGGGCGCGCCTGCTGGAACTGCAGCCGCGCGCCGCACTGTTCCAGTTGGAGCTGCAGGACGACGCCAGGTGCCGCGATGCCGTGGCCGAGACCGTCCTGCGTTTCGGCCGCCTGGACGGCCTGGTCAACAATGCTGGCGTCAACGACAGCATCGGCCTGGATGCCGGGCGCGATGCCTTTGTCGGCTCGCTGGAACGCAACCTCATCCATTACTACACGATGGCGCACTATTGCGTGCCGCACTTGAAGGCCACGCGCGGCGCTATCGTCAACGTCTCGTCCAAGACCGCCGTCACCGGCCAGGGCAATACAAGCGGCTATTGCGCCTCCAAGGGCGCGCAGCTATCGCTCACGCGCGAATGGGCGGCCGCGTTGCTCCACGACGGCGTGCGCGTGAACGCGCTGATCCCGGCCGAGGTGATGACGCCGCTCTATGAAAAGTGGATCGCCACCTTCGACAACCCCCAGGAAAAACTCGACGCCATCACCAGCAAGATCCCGCTCGGCAAGCGTTTCACCACCGCGGAAGAAATGGCCGACATGGCGGTGTTCCTGCTCTCTGGGCGTTCCTCGCATACCACCGGACAGTGGATCTTCGTCGATGGCGGCTACACCCACCTCGACCGCGCGCTGAGCTGAGGCCGACCATGCGACATCTGCTGGCACTGGACCTGAAGGAAGATTCCGCGCTGATCGCGCAGTATGAGGCGCACCACCGCCGCATCTGGCCGGAGATTGCGCAGCATCTGCGCCGGCATGGCGTGACGGGCATGGAGATTTATCGCCTGGGCACGCGCATGGCGATGGTGATGGAAACCGACGACGCGGTGTATGACGCCGCGGCGATGGCGGCGGCCATGGAGAACGATCCCAGGGTGCGCGAGTGGGAAGCGCTGATGTGGCAATTCCAGGCGCCCACGCCGTGGACGCCGGCAGGGCAGAAATGGATGGCGATGGACAAGATCTTCGATCTTTCCGCGCAGGGCTGAAAAAGCCTCGTCATCCCGGCGCAGGCCAGGATCCAGTGGCGTTCGCGGCGCATCAACGGCCGTTGAACGACGCTCGATCCCGACCGTCGGCGGGACGAAGGCGTCATGACGGTAACGAAAAGATGACGGCTACGCAGAAGAGCCGCAATGCATCCGAGGTGAGCATGCAACAAGACCAAGAGACAAAGACCACAGGCGAGGCGGCCGCGGGCCGGCCGCCGCTGATCGCGCTGCGCAACGTCAGCAAGCGCTTCCCCGGCGTGCTGGCGCTGGACAATTGCCAGTTCGAGCTGGCCGCCGGCGAGGTGCACGCGCTGATGGGCGAGAACGGCGCCGGCAAGTCCACGCTGATGAAGATCCTGTCGGGCGTGTATCAGCGCGACAGCGGCGAGATCCTGATGGACGGCCATCCGGTGGAAATCGGCGAGCCGCGCCAGGCGCAGGCGCTGGGCATCGGCATCATCCATCAGGAATTGAACCTGATGAACCACCTGTCGGCCGCGCAGAACATCTTCATCGGCCGCGAGCCGCGCAAGGGGCTGGGCCTGTTCCTGGATGAAGAACAACTGAACCGCCAGACCGCCGAGATCTTCGCGCGCATGCGCCTGGATCTCGATCCGCGCACGCCGGTCGGCCAACTGACCGTGGCGCGCCAGCAGATGGTAGAAATCGCCAAGGCGCTGTCCTTCGATTCGCGCGTGCTGATCATGGACGAGCCGACCGCGGCCCTGAACAACGCCGAGATCGCCGAACTGTTCCGCATCATCCGCGACCTGCAGGCCCAGGGCGTGGGCATCGTCTATATCTCGCACAAGATGGACGAGCTGCGCCAGATAGCCGATCGCGTCAGTGTGATGCGCGACGGCAAGTACATCGCCACGGTGCCGATGGAAGGCACTTCGATGGAGACCATCATTGCCATGATGGTGGGCCGCCAGCTCGATGGCGAACACCGCACGCCACCCGATACCTCGGCCAATGACGTGGTGCTGGAAGTGCGCGGCCTCACGCGCGGCCGCGCCATCCGCAACGTCGGCTTCCAATTGCGCCGCGGCGAGATCCTCGGCTTCGCCGGCTTGATGGGCGCCGGCCGCACCGAGGTGGCGCGCGCCATCTTCGGCGCCGACCCGCTGGAGGCCGGCGAGATCATCATCCACGGCGGCAAGGCCGTCATCAAGACCCCGGCCGACGCCGTCGCCCACGGCATCGGCTATCTGTCGGAAGACCGCAAGCACTTCGGCCTGGCCACCGGCATGGACGTGCAGGCCAACATTGCCATGTCCAGCATGGGCCGCTTCACCAAGGCCGGCTTCATCGATCATCGCGCCATCCGCGAGACCGCTCGTGGCTACGTGCGCCAGCTGGCGATCAAGACGCCGTCGGTGGCGCAGCAGGCGCGCCTGCTGTCGGGCGGCAACCAGCAAAAGATCGTGATCGCCAAATGGCTGCTGCGCGACTGCGACATCCTGTTCTTCGATGAACCCACGCGCGGCATCGATGTCGGCGCCAAGAGCGAAATCTACAAGCTGCTCGACGCGCTGGCCGCCGAAGGCAAGGCGATCGTGATGATTTCCTCCGAACTGCCGGAAGTGCTGCGCATGAGCCACCGCATCCTGGTGATGTGCGAGGGTCGCATCACCGGCGAGCTGTCCGCCGCCGAGGCCACGCAGGAAAAGATCATGCAGCTCGCCACCCAGCGCGAATCGGCTGTCGTCCAATAAACCGAGAGTCCCGACGATCATGGCAAACAACATCCACTCCGCTCCTTCCGCCACCCCCGCACCCATGGCCAATACCGATACCTCCACGGGCTTGCGCGCCCGCTTCTTCAACCCGGCCGCGCGCCAGAAGCTGCTCGCCTTCGCCAGCCTGCTGTTGCTGATGATGTTCTTCAGCTTCGCCTCGCCCAACTTCCTGGAAGTGGACAACCTGGTCAGCATCCTGCAATCGACCGCGGTCAACGGCGTGCTGGCGATCGCCTGCACCTACGTGATCATCACCTCCGGCATCGATCTTTCGGTGGGCACCATGATGACCTTCTGCGCCGTCATGACCGGCGTGGTGCTGACCAACTGGGGCATGCCGCTGCCGCTGGGCATCGCCGCGGCGCTGTTCTTCGGCGCGCTGTCAGGCTGGATCTCGGGCATGGTGATCGCCAAGCTCAAGGTGCCGCCCTTCATCGCCACGCTGGGCATGATGATGCTGTTGAAAGGTTTGTCGCTGGTGATTTCCGGCACGCGTCCGATCTACTTCAACGACACCGAGGGCTTCTCGGCCATCGCCCAGGATTCGCTGATCGGCGACCTGATTCCTTCGCTGCCGATTCCCAACGCCGTGCTGATCCTGTTCCTGGTCGCCATCGCCGCCTCGGTCATCCTCAACAAGACCGTGTTCGGCCGCTACACCTTCGCGCTGGGCAGCAACGAAGAGGCGCTGAGGCTGTCGGGCGTCAAGGTGGATTTCTGGAAGGTCGCGGTCTATACCTTCTCGGGCGCCATCTGCGGCATCGCCGGCCTGATCATCGCCTCGCGCCTGAACTCGGCGCAGCCGGCGCTGGGCCAGGGCTACGAACTGGATGCCATCGCCGCCGTGGTGATCGGCGGCACCTCGCTGTCGGGCGGCACCGGCACCATCCTGGGCACCATCATTGGCGCCTTCATCATGAGCGTGCTGGTCAACGGCCTGCGCATCATGTCGGTGGCGCAGGAATGGCAGACGGTGGTGACCGGCGTGATCATCATCCTGGCGGTCTATCTGGACATCCTGCGCCGTCGTCGGCGCGCATGAGCAAGGCTGCATCGCAACACCGATTTCAACCCGCGCCGGGCGACCGGCACTCCATCATCGATAACAAAAGGAGACTCAAAGTGTTCAAGAACAAGTTACTCGGCGCTGCTCTCGGCCTGGCTTTCGCCTTCGGCGCCACCGGCGCGCAGGCGCAGGAAACCTACATCCCGCTGATTTCCAAGGGCTTCCAGCACCAGTTCTGGCAGGCCGTGAAGTCGGGCGCCGAACAGGCGGCCAAGGACTATAAGGTCAAGGTCACCTTCGAAGGCCCGGAAACCGAAGCCATGATCGATAAGCAGATCGACATGCTGTCGGCTTCGCCGCGCTCGACAGCAAGGCCGCGCTGCCGCTGCTGAAGAAGGCGCAGGCCGCCAAGAATCCGGTGATCGCCTTCGACTCCGGCGTTGATAGCGACATCCCTGCCACCACCACCACCACCGACAACCGCGCCGCCGCCGCGCTGGCCGCCGACAAGATGGCCGAGCTGATCGGCAAGGAAGGCGAGGTCGCCGTGGTCGCCCACGACCAGACCAGCCGCACTGCGATCGATCGTCGCGACGGTTTCCTGGATCGCATCAAGTCGGCCTATCCGAAGATCAAGGTGGTCAGCGTGCAATACGGCGGTGGCGACCATCTGAAATCGACCGAAGTCACCAAGTCCATCCTGCAGGCGTATCCCAAGCTGAAGGGCATGTTCGGCACCAATGAAGGCTCGGCCATCGGCGTGGTCAACGGCGCCAAGGAAATGAAGCGCAAGTTGATCATCGTCGGCTACGACTCCGGCAAGCAGCAGAAGGACGCGATCCGTGACGGCACCATGGCCGGCGCCATCACCCAGAACCCGGTCGGCATCGGTTACAAGACCGTGGAAGCCGCGGTCAAGGCGATCAAGGGCGAGAAGCTGCCGAAGATCATCGACACCGGCTTCTACTGGTACGACAAGAGCAACATCGACGATCCGAAGGTCGCCGCCGCGCTGTACGACTAAGCGAAGGCGGGATGGGGCGCCGTGTTGTCGCGGCGTTCCATCCCGCGTCTTCCGCGCCATGCAGTCCGATTCAACCGGCGCCGCCCGCATGGCGGCGCCGTCTTCTTTTCATCTATTCCGCTCCAGTTCCGCAGGCACATCATGAAACCGCAACGCATCGACGCTCACCAGCATTTCTGGCGATACCGCGCCGCAGACTATCCGTGGATAGGCAAGTGCATGGAATTGCTGGCCCAGGACCGCATGCCCGGGGATCTGCAGCCCGTGCTGAGCGCGCAGGGCCTGGATGCATCGATCGCGGTGCAGGCGCGCGCCGGACGCGAGGAAACCGGTTTCCTGCTGGATCTGGCGCGTATGGATGCGCGTATCGCCGGCGTGGTCGGCTGGGAGGATATCTCGTCGCCGCAACTGGCGGAGCGCGTGGCGGAGTGGGGGCGCGACAAGCTGCTTGGCTTACGCCATCAGGTGCAGGACGAGAGCGACGTCACCGCCTTCGTGGAGGCCGAGGCCTTCAATCACGGCGTGGCCTGGCTGCAGGACAATCGCTATGTGTACGACGTGCTGGTCTATGAGCGACAGCTGCCCGAGGTGCAGGCCTTCTGCGCGCGGCACGATCGCCACTGGCTGGTGCTGGACCACCTGGGCAAGCCGGCGCTGACCGAGTTCGGCAAGGGCGAGGCCGCCTATGCACGCTGGAAGCGCGAACTGGAAGCCCTGGGCGCGCTGCCGCACGTGGCGTGCAAGCTGTCGGGCCTGGTCACCGAGGCCGACTGGATGCGCGGCCTGCGGCAGAAAGACTACGAATACATCACGCTCTGCCTGGACACCGCGCTGGACGCCTTCGGCCCGCAGCGGCTGATGTTCGGCTCGGACTGGCCGGTATGCCTGCTGGCGGCGTCGTATGCCAAGGTGGCGGGCGTGGTGAAGGAGTGGGCCGCGACGCGCTTGTCGGCCGATGAGCAGGAGCAGCTTTGGGGCGGGACGGCGGCGCGTTGTTACGATCTGGGCTTGTAGGTGGGGATGGTCGTTCCGGTACCGCCTGCCGTCGTGTAGCGAGCTTAGCCGAACGACACGGGATCCCGGCCTGCGCGGGGACGACGCAAATGGGAGCTGCCCCGGCATCTTCGACCACGTCTCTCGCTTTCCCCGTCGTCCCGGCGCAGGCCGGGATCCAGCGTCGTTTGCCGCGTCCAGATGAAGCCTGAAAGAGATCCGGCCGCTCGGCACTTCCTCGGCACGGTCACCGCCCTCACCGCATCAACTGGCGTATCCCCAACAGCAAAATCACACTTCCGCAAAACCGGTCCACCAGCACCGCACTCTTGCGATAGCGCGCCGCCACGCCTCCGTGCGACATGACCAGCGCCAGGAAGCTGTACCAGCTCCCCGCCACCACCAGCACCACGCCCAGCATGGCCGCGAAGGTCGGCCAGCTCACATGCGCCGGGGCCGCCGAGGCGAACACCGCAGCGAAGAAAGCCATCGATTTGGGATTGGCGATATTGGTCAGGAAGCCTTGCACGAACGCCGTCCGGATGCCGTCGCCGTCGCCGGCTGCCGTGGAACCGGCGCCGGCCGTGGCCGCCCGCCGGCGTTCGCTGGCCTTGCCGATCAGCCGCGCGCCGAACCACAGCAGGTAAGCCGCGCCCATTATCTTGACGATGAGCGCGACCACGGGGAAGGTCGCGAACACGATGCCCACGCCGAGAATCGCGCAACTGGCCCAGAACAGGTTGACCAGCACGATCCCGGCCACCATGGCCAGCGCCGCGGCGCGGGTCGAGGAGGCGGCCTTGTGCAGCACCGCCACGAAGTTGGGGCCGGGGATGATGACCCCGGTGATATAGACCGAAAAGACGGCGAGAACGGCGGACCAGTCGATGGCATGCATGGCGTCGGCGAGGTTTGCGTGAACAAGCCGCCATGATACTCCCGGCGCCGCCGGCCCTGCTGGCGACGCCTCAGTCGGTGGTGCTGGGGCTCCAGAACGCCTGCTTGACCGCCGGCAGCGCCTGCAGGCGCTCCACCAGCGCATCCAGCTCGTCGCCATCGACCGAGGTGGCGGCCAGCGTGGCTTCTATCTCCACCTCGTCTTCGGTGAAGGGGCGCACGTCCAGGCCATGCGTGGGATGGCGGCTTTGTTCCAGCATGTCGGTGACCTCGGCCAGCACGCGCTTCTGGTGCTCGCTCTCCACGATCAGGTGCAGGGTATTGGTGACTTCCACCGACGGCACGTCCAGCGGCTTGCGGTTGATGGTGTTGACCACCGGGCGCAGCAGCGTGTTGGCGGCCAATACGAAGACGGTGGCCGTGATGGCTTCCAGGATCAGGTCGGCGCCGGCTGCCGCGCCGACCGCGGCTGAGCCCCACAGGGTGGCGGCGGTGTTGATGCCGCGCACATTGCCTTCTTCGCGCATGATCACGCCGGCGCCCAGGAAGCCCACGCCCGACACCACATACGCCACCACATGCACCGCGCCCTCATGGCCGCCCATGCGGTTGGCCATGTCCACGAACACGGCCGCGCCCAGCGCCACCAGCACGTTGGTGCGCAAGCCGGCGGTACGCTGGCGGTACTGGCGTTCCAGGCCGATCACGCCGCCCAGGATGAAGGCCGCGGTCAGGCTGATGAAGGTGTCGAGCAGGGAGTCGAGATTGATGTTGTGCAGGATTTCCATGGGTAGTCCGGTAAAGCGGGTTTCTTGATCTGCGTGGCGTGCGGGCCGAACGGATGTGCGGGGCGGCTGCACGATGTTGCGCGATGATGCCCCAGAAATGCAACAAGCGCATGACAAAACTGCCATGCGCTTGCGGATCGGCTTCATTTCCGGCCGGCGCCGCGGGCCCGGCTGGAAATGGCAAGGGAGGCCTCAGGACAGCTTGCCGCTGTACTTCTCCAGGATGGCCCAGGCCTGGTCGCCGAATTTCTTGTGCCATTCGTCATAGAACCTGACCTGCCTGAGCCTGGCGTGGAAAGCCTCGTGGTCGGCGTCGTTGAGCTGGATGCCTTTGGCCTTGAGCTCGCCGGCCAGCGACGCGTTGAGTTTGCGCACGTCCTCGCGCTGCCTGACGCCGGCGGCGTTGACGTTGACCCGGATGACTTCCTGCAAGTCCTTGGGCAGGCGCTCGAAGGACTTCTTGTTCCCCAGCATCCAGAAGCCGTCCCACATGTGATTGGTCATGGAACAGTATTTCTGCACCTCGTAGAGTTTGCCGGTGTAGATGATGGCCAGCGGATTTTCCTGGCCTTGCACGATGCCCGTCTGCAGCGCCGAATACACCTCGGCGAAGTTGATGCTGGTGGGCGACACGCCCAGCGCCTTGAACATCGAGGTCCACAGCGGGCTGGGCGGCACGCGTAGCTTCATGCCCTTGAGATCGTCCGGCGACGAGACCGGCCGGGCGCTGTTGGTGATCTGGCGATAGCCGTTGTCCCAGATCTTCTCGAAGGCGAACAGCGTCGATTTGGCTTGCACCTCTTGCCGCATGTGGGCGCCGAGATCGCCGTCCAGGGCCGCCCATACCGTGTCGTAATCCTTGAAGGCGAAGCCCATGCCGGAGATCTGCGCCACCGGCACCAGCGTGCCCAGCGTCAATGAGGACAGCGTGAACATGTCGATCGCGCCCGAGCGTACCTGGGCCAGCATGTCGGTGTCGCCGCCCAACTGGTTGTTGGGATAGATCTGGATCTCGACCCTTCCCTTGGATTGCTCCGCGATGGCCTTGGCCATCTCGGCGGCGCGGACGTTCATCGGATGCGTCAGCGCCAGGTTGTTGGCGTACTTGAGCACAAATTCGGCGGCTTCCGACTTGCCCGGCCAGCCGCCGGCGGCCAAGGCCAGCGAGGCAGCCGAGGCGGTTTTCAGGAAATCGCGGCGCGAGGTGAATTGCTTCATGGTGTCTCCGTTGGCTTTTATGTGTGGATACGGCATGGCCGGCCGCATGCAACGCGGCCGCCGGGCGGCGAGAGCTGCGAAGTACAGGCATCCATCAGATGCGGGATGACGCGGATTACGGGTGCAGATAAGGCAAGCCTGGCCGGGCGGCCTGGCGCGGCGGGCCTTGCGGCCCGTTCCCCGCGCGCGGCGCATTGCACGCCGCAGCGGGGAAAGAGGGATTGCAGAGAGGGACGGCGGGCGCTGCGCTACGCCGCCTTCTGGCCGGCGTAGCGCAGCAGCGCATCGTCGGCGGCCGGCTTGACCGGCGTGAAATCGCGGTGAGCGATGAACTCCGGCCGGGTCGGCTTGGCGATGGCGTTGGAAACGGCGTTGAGCGTCAGATAGACGATGCGGCGCGGGTAAGGCGTGATGTTGCCGGCCGAACCGTGGACCAGGTTGGCATGGAACATCAGCACGCCGCCGGCCTTGCCGGTGGGCGTGGCGATGCCGTTCTTCTCGACCAGTTCGGTGACGGTGGGCTGGTCCAGCGTCCACAGCGGGTAGGACGTGGTTTCCAGATCGTGCTCGGATTTCAGCGCGCCCGATTTATGGCTGCGCGGCACCAGCATCAGCGGGCCGTTGATCGGCATCACCTCGTCCAGGAACACCGCGATGTTCATCGCGCGCGCCTCGGGCATGCCGTCGTCGGCGTGCCAGGTCGGGAAATCCTGGTGCCATTGCCAGACTTCGCCGGTGAAGGCGGCCTTGGCGTTGATCTTGAACTGATGCACATAGACGTCTTCGCCGAACAGCTGCTGCAGCGGCTCCACCAGGCGCGGGTGGGAGGCCAGGATGTTGCAGGCGTCGTTGTAGGTGTGGGCGGCGAAGGCGGTGCGCGGGGCGCCGTTCTTTTCGCGCCAGATTTCCGGGCGCTGCTGTGCCAGCACCTTGGCCGCTTCCTGCTTGAGCAGCGCGATTTCATCGGCGCTGAAACATTCGGGCATGAACAGGTAGCCCAGTTCGTCGAAGTCCTTGAGCTGCTGGGGGGTGAGCTTCATTGCGTGTCTCCTCTGTGGATGGCTGGATTGCCGAATCGGCGTCTTGCGATCTTGTTATCGTGTTCTGTATACAGAATGCGGCTTAAATCCGACTTTGTCAAACACAACATTCAGGCTCGGTGCGGCGGGGCAGGCCGGCGGCCGCAACACCGCGCCGGGAAAGGGCAGGGAGGGGATCCGGCGCGGCCCGGCGGCTGCCTCCGGGAAGACATGGCGCGTTGTGATTAGAATCGTGCTTTTGCGCTTTCAACAACGACACACGATAAGGAGTTCACATGAGCAGCAAGGTAGCCGTAATCACCGCCGCCGGCAGCGGCATGGGCGCCGCCGCCGCCCGCAAGCTGGCGGCCGACGGCTTCAAGGTCGCCATCCTGTCCTCATCCGGCAAGGGCGAGGCGCTGGCCAAGGAGCTGGGCGGCATCGGCGTGACCGGTTCCAACCAGTCGCCGGAAGACCTGAAGAAGCTGGTGGATCTGGCCGTGGCGCAGTGGGGCCGCGTCGATGTGCTGGTCAACAGCGCCGGCCACGGGCCGCGCGCGCCCATCCTGGAAATTTCCGACGACGACTGGCATCGCGGCATGGATACCTATCTGCTCAACGTGATCCGCCCGACCCGCCTGGTCACGCCGCTGATGCAGCAGCAGGGCGGCGGCGCCATCATCAATATCTCCTCGGCGTGGGCCTTCGAACCCAGCGAGATGTTTCCGACCTCGGCAGTGTTCCGCGCCGGCCTGGCTGCGTTCACCAAGATCTTTGCGGACAACTACGCGAAAGAAAACATCCGCATCAACAACGTGCTGCCCGGCTGGATCGACAGCCTGCCGGCGCGTGAAGAGCGCCGCGCGAGCGTGCCCATGCAGCGCTACGGCACCAGCGAGGAAGTGGCGGCGACGATCGCTTTCCTGGCGTCCGAAGGCGGCGCCTACATCACCGGGCAGAACATCAAGGTCGATGGCGGCCTGACACGTTCGGTATAAATCCCCGCCGGCCCGGCGCCGGCGCATCCCTCCCGTTCCGACCTCCCGGGCCTGCGGCCCGGTGGCCGCCACCTTCACCGCCGCTGAGCTTGACGCTGCACAACGGCCGCCCCCATTCCGGAAACCTGTCGACGCAAAAAAGTATCAGTCGGGATCGCATGGTGATGTAGAAGGCCGGCGCGCAAGCGCACTAAGATCCTCCAATACATTGAAACTGCAAAAAAGCAGTGTGCAATTTTCACCATAAGAATGCTCTCGATTGAGAGGAGACAAGATGCAACCCGACCTGGAACTGGTCCATATCCGCAAGGGCGAGTCGTTCGCCGCGTGGCGGCACGGCTATCCGTTCCGCACCGTGCGCTGGCATTACCATCCCGAGTACGAGATCCATCTGGTGGTGGCCACCTCCGGCCGCTTCTACATCGGCGACCATATCGGCAATTTCGTCCCCGGCCAGTTGGTCATGACCGGTCCCAACCTGCCGCAGAACTGGATCTCCGAGATCGCGCCGGGGGAAGTGGTGCCGGTGCGTTCGCTGGTGATCCAGTTTCCCGAACAACTGATCAAGGAATGCAGTGCCTGCATCCCCGAGATGGAAGCGATCGCTCCGCTCATCGAACGCAGCCATCGCGGGCTGTTGTTCGACGACGCCGCCAGCGCCACCGTACTGCCGTTGATCCAGCGCCTGATCGACGAGCGCGGCCTCAAGCGGCTGGCGCTGTTCTGGGAGATCCTCGATGTGCTGGCGACCTCGCCCGATCCGGAGGTGCTGGCCAGCCTGAGCTACAAGCTCGACCTGTCAGGCGTGAACGGCAGCGGCATCAATCGCGCCATCGCCTATCTGCGCGAGCACCTGACCGACGACATCGGCGAGCATGACCTGGCCGACATGGTCGGCCAGAACATGAGCAGCTTTTCGCGCGCCTTCAAGCGCCATACCGGCACCACGCTGGCGCGCTACAAGAACCAGTTGCGCGTGGACCTGGCCTGCCTGGCGCTGCTCACGCGCCCGGAGGCCAGGATCACCGACATCTGCTACGAGACCGGGTTCACCAACCTGTCCAATTTCAACCGGCATTTCCAGAAACTGAAAGGCATGCCGCCTTCGCAATTCCGCTCGACCTTCGCCACCAACGACGCCTTCAAAGGCAACGGATAGCGGGAGCAGGACACCCACGCTCCCCGTCCCCCGGGGAAACACAAGGAATTCCGGGAAAGCATGGTGCTTTCCGGAACAGGACAGGTATTGCCTGTCGCCCACTAGGAGGAAGACTGAAATGAAAAAAACGTTGATCGCGTTGGCCGCCTCGTCAGCGGTGCTGGCCGCGCCCGCCATGGCGCAGGAGACCGCCAAGCTGAAGATCGGCATGACCTTCCAGGAGATGAACAATCCCTACTTCGTGTCGATGCGCAAGGCGCTGGAAGAAGCCGCCAAGTCGCTGGGCGCCAAGGTGGTGGTCACCGATGCCGCGCATAACGTGGCCAAGCAGATCGCCGACGTCGAGGACATGCTGCAGCAAAACATCGACATCCTGCTGATCAATCCGACCGATTCGGCCGGCGTCGAGGCGGCGGTGCGCGCGGCCAAGGCGCGCAACGTCATCGTGGTGGCGGTGGACGCCAACGCCAGCGGTCCGGTGGACATGTTCGTCGGCTCCAAGAACAAGGACGCCGGTTACCAATCCTGCCGAGCGCTGGCCCAGTCGCTGAACGGCAAGGGCGAGGTCGCCATCCTCGACGGCATTCCGGTGGTGCCCATCCTGCAGCGCGTCGAAGGCTGCAAGCAGGCGCTGGCCGAATTCAAGGACATCAAGCTGGTGGACAAGCAGAACGGGCGCCAGGACCGCTCCGTGGCGCTGGGCGTGGTGGAGAACATGATCCAGTCGCATCCCAATCTCAAGGGCATCTTCTCGGTCAACGACGGCGGCGCCATGGGCGCACTGGCGGCGATCCAGGGCGCGGGCAAGGACATCAAGCTGACCTCGGTCGATGGCGCTCCCGAAGCGATCAAGGCGATCGCCGACGGCACCGCTTTCATCGAGACCACTGCCCAGTTCCCGCGCGACCAGGTGCGCGTGGGCCTGGCCATGGCGCTGGCCAAGAAGTGGGGCGCCCGCGTGGTGCCCAAGGAAGTGCCGATCGATGTGATGCCGGTGACCCGCAAGAACGCGGCCGGCTTCAGTTGGTAAGCGAAATGCCTGCGCCCCGCCGGTACGCGGGGCCGGTCTTTTCCTTTTCTCATTCCACCCGCGGGAGGACGCGATGCTCCAGTTGAGCGGCATCAAGAAAAACTTCGGCAACATCCAGGTACTGCACGGCGTCGATCTCGACGTGCGGGCCGGCGAGGTACATGCCCTGCTGGGCGAGAACGGCGCCGGCAAGTCCACCCTGATGAAGATCCTGTGCGGCATCCTCAAGCCCGACGCCGGCGAGATCCGTATCGACGGCCGGCCCTGCCATTTCGCCAGCTATCGCCAGGCCATCGAGCAGGGTGTGGGCGTGGTATTCCAGGAATTTTCGCTGGTGCCCTACCTGAACGCGGTGGACAACATGTTCCTGGCGCGCGAGCAGCGCAACGGCCTGGGGCTGCTCAAGCGCACCGCCATGCGCGAACGCGCCGCGGCCATCCTCGGGCAACTGGGTGTGGAGATTGCCCTGGAGGTGCCGGTGCGCCAGCTCTCGGTGGCCCAGCAGCAGTTCGTCGAGATCGCCAAGGCGCTGGCCCTGAACGCGCGCCTCCTGGTGCTCGACGAGCCGACCGCGACGCTGACCCCGGCCGAGGTCGAACACCTGTTCAAGGTCATGCGCAGCCTGCGCGAGCAGGGCGTGGCGATCATCTTCATTTCCCATCATCTTGAAGAGATCTTCGAGATCTGCGACCGCATCACGGTGCTGCGCGACGGCGACCGGATCGGCTGCTGCGAGGTGGCCGAGGTCGATTACGCGCGGCTGGTCGAGATGATGGTCGGGCGCCGCCTGGAAAACTGCTTCCCGCCCAAGCCCGCCTTGCCCGGCGATGCCGACCCGGTGATTGAGGTCGAAGAGCTGCAACTGGCGCGCGGCGGGCCGGTGTCGCGCTTTGAGCTGCGCGCGGGCGAAATCCTGGGCTTCGCCGGGCTGGTCGGCTCCGGCCGCACCGAGACCGTGCTGGCCATGCTCGGCGCCCATCCCGCGGCATGCTGCAAGCTACGCATGAACGGTGTGCCGATGCGCTTTGCGAATCCCGCCGAGGCCTTGCAGGCGGGCATCGGCCTGCTGCCGGAGAGCCGCAAGGAGCAGGGGCTGATCACCGGTTTCTCGATCCTGCATAACGTCTCGCTGAACAACTATGGCAAATACCTGCTGGGCCGCCTGTTCGTCGATCGCGCCAGGGAGGACGAAGATACCCGGCTGGCCATGCAGCGCGTGCGGGTCAAGGCGCAGGGGCCGCACACGCGGGTCGATACCCTGTCCGGCGGCAACCAGCAGAAAGTGGTGATCGCGCGCTGGATCAACCATGCCATGAAGGTGCTCATCTTCGACGAGCCGACCCGCGGCATCGACGTCGGCGCCAAGGCCGACATCTACCAGCTCATGCGCCAGTTCGCCGCGCAGGGCCATTCCATCATCATGATTTCTTCGGAACTGCCGGAAGTGGTGGGCATGTCCGACCGCGTCTGCGTGTTCCGCGCTGGCGGCATCGTGGCCACCGTCGAGGGCGCCGCCGTCACCTCGGAAGACATCATGACCCACGCAACGACCGGGAGAACCAGACATGCAGCATGAGGCTAACACGATGAAGGCGGTACGGACCGGGAGCGCCGTCACGCCGCTGTGGAAATCGCTGCTCCATTCGCAACTGGCCTTGCCGCTGGCGGGGCTGGTGGTGGTGTCGATCCTGATGGGACTGGCGTCGGACAATTTCTTCACGCTCTCCAACATCCTCAATGTGCTGAGGCAGGTTTCCATCGTCGCCATCCTGGCGGTGGGCATGAGCTTCGTGATCCTCACCGGCGGCATCGATCTGTCGGTCGGTGCGGCCATGGCGCTGGCCGGCACCGTCGCTGCCGGTCTGATGGTCAACACCGGGCTGCCGGGCGCGGCCGGCCTGCTGGCCGGGATCGGCATCGCGGTGGCCATCGGCCTGCTCAACGGCGTGCTGGTGGCATGGGGGCGCATGCCGGCCATCATCGTCACCCTGGCCACCATGGGCATCGCGCGCGGCGTGGGCCTGATCTACTCGGGCGGTTACCCGATCTCGGGCTTGCCGTCCTGGATTGCGTGGTTCGGCGTGGGCCGCGTGGGCATCGTGCCGGCACCGGTGATCGCCATGCTGGCGGTCTATGCACTGGCCTGGCTGCTGCTGGAGCGCACGCCCTTTGGGCGGCATGTGTACGCCGTCGGCGGCAACGAAACCGCGGCCCGGCTATCGGGCGTGAAGACCGGCCGCATCAAGCTGGCGGTCTATGCCATCTCCGGCCTCACTTCGGGACTGGCCGCCATCATCCTGACCGGCCGCCTGATGTCGGGCCAGCCCAATGCCGGCGTCGGTTTCGAGCTCGATGCGATCGCCGCCGTCGTGCTGGGCGGCACCGCCATCGCCGGCGGCCGCGGATTGATCGTCGGCACGCTGATCGGCGCGGTGCTGCTGGGCATCCTCAACAACGGCCTGAACCTGATGGGCATCAATCCCTATCTGCAGGAGATCATCCGCGGACTGATCATCCTGCTGGCCATCTACATCGCCCGCGAGTGGCGCTGATCCACCCATTGCCTTCTTTTACTTCACCCCCAAGGAGAATCCCCATGCCACAATCACTGGACGGCAAGATCGCCGTCATCACCGGCGCCGCTTCGGGCATCGGCCTGGCCACCACCGAACGGCTGCTGGCCGACGGCGTGACCGTCGTCATGGTTGACTGGAACGCACAGGCCTTGCACGACCTAGCCAGCAAGTTCGGCGGCCGCGCCATCCCCCAGGTCACCAATCTGCTGGACGCCGACAGTTGCGCCGCCATGATCCCGGAGGTGCTCAAGAAGGTCGAGCACATCGACATCCTCTATTGCAACGCCGGCACCTATATCGGCGGCGAGCTCACCGACACCACGGCCGAGGCCATCGACAAGATGCTCAATCTCAACGTCAACGCCGTGATGAAGAACGTGCATGCCGTGGCGCCGCACATGATGCAGCGCAAGACCGGCGACATCATCGTCACCTGCTCGATCGCCGGCCATTTCCCGACCTATTGGGAGCCGGTCTATGCCGGTTCCAAATGGGCCATCACCTGCTTCGTGCAGACCATGCGGCGCCAGATGATTCCCTACGGCGTACGGGTGGGGCAGGTTTCGCCGGGGCCGGTGATCTCCGCATTGCTGGCCGACTGGCCCGAAGAAAATCTTCGCAAGGCCAAGGAATCGGGTAGCCTGATCGACCCGGGCGAAGTAGCCGACGCCGTCGAGTACATGCTCACGCGCACGCGCAATGTGACCATCCGCGACATGCTGGTGCTGCCGACCAACTTCGACCGGGTCTGAGGACGCCGGACGGCCCGCGCACCGCCGCCCCCTGCGGGAGACGACGGTGCGGTCACCAATCAGGCAGGAGCAAGATGGACACCTATTTCATCGGCATCGACGTTGGCACCGGTTCGGCCCGGGCCGGCGTGTTCGACCGCGCCGGCGCGCTGCTGGCCAGCGCCCGGCGCGAGATCGATCTGTTCCGCGACGAGCGGCGCGGCCATGTCGAGCAATCCAGCGCCCAGATCTGGGACGCCGTCTGCGGCGCCGTGCGGGACGCCGTGGCTCAGGCTGGCATCGACCCGGCGGCGGTGGCCGGCGTGGGCGTGGACGCCACCTGTTCGCTGGTGGTGCAGGGGGCGGAGGGTGGCGTGGGCGATCCGGCCCATCCGGAGCGTGACGTCATCGTCTGGATGGATCACCGGGCGCTGGACCAGGCGCGGCGCATCAACGCCGGCGGCCACGCGGTGCTGTCCTATGTCGGCGGAATGATCTCGCCGGAGATGGAAACGCCCAAGCTGCTCTGGCTCAAGGAGCAACTGCCGCCTATCTACGCCTCGGCGCGCCACTTCTTCGACCTCACCGATTTCCTTACCTGGAAGGCCACCGGTTCGCTGCAGCGTTCATCCTGCACCGTGACCTGCAAGTGGACCTATCTGGCCCACGAAGAACGCTGGGACGAAGAGTATTTCCGCTGCATCGGCCTGGGCGAGCTGGCCGACGAGGACTTCCGGCGCATCGGCCAGCGCATCGTTCACCCCGGCACCGCGCTGGACGGTGGCCTGAGCGAGGCGGCCGCGCGCGACATGCAGTTGCGGCCCGGCATCGCGGTTGCCGCCGGCCTGATCGACGCCCACGCCGGTGGCATCGGTACCGTCGCCGCCGCCGGTGGGCGGCAGGATGCGACGGCCTGTCTTGGCTACGTGTTCGGTACATCGTCCTGCACCATGACCTCCACCGCCAGCCCGATCTTCGTGCCCGGCGTATGGGGACCGTACTACAGCGCCATGGTGCCCGGCATGTGGCTCAACGAAGGCGGGCAATCGGCGGCCGGGGCGGCCATCGACCATCTGCTCACGCTGCACCCGGCGGCGCAGGAGGCCGGCGCCGAGGCGGCGCGCGCGCGCATGGAATTGCCGCAATGGCTGGCCCGGCGGGTGCTGGACGCCGTGGCGGAGCCGTCGGATGCGGCGTGGCTGGCCGGGCAGTTGAACGTGGTGCCGGAATTCATCGGTAACCGCTCGCCGCTGGCCGATCCCTACGCCCGGGCGGCCTTGCTGGGGCTGGGCATGGAAAGCGACATCGACAGCCTGGCGGCGCTGTATGTGGCCGGGCTGTGCAGCCTGGGCTACGGCCTGCGCCAGATCATCGAGGCCCAGGCCGCGCAAGGCATCGCGATCGCCAGCATCGCCGTCTCCGGCGGCGCCGGCACGCATGCGCTGACGCGCCAGATCCTGGCCGATGCCACTGGCATCCCGGTCGAGGTCACGGCCTGTTCCGAGCCGGTGCTGCTGGGATCGGCCATGCTGGCGGCGGTGGCGTCGGGAAGCTATGCGGGGCTGGAGCAGGCCATGCCCGCCATGTCGCGCGTGGCCGGACGCAGTACGCCCGCCACCGGATCGGTGCGGGCGCTGCACGAGGCGCGCTACCGCGCATTCCTGGCCACCCAGCGGCTGGCGCGCGAGGTGCGCGATGCCATCGCGCCGCTGTTGGCCGCACAGGCCGCCGGTGGTGCGGGAGATCTTTCATGAGGAGACTTGCATGATGTTTTCAGGACAATCGGTCATCATCACCGGCGCCGGCAAGGGCATAGGCCGGGCCTGCGCCCGGCTCATGGCTGCGCGCGGGGCGGAGGTGATCGCCTTGAGCCGCACCGCGGCCGATCTGGAGAGCTTGCGCGAGGAGATCGGCGGCCGTTCCGTCACGGTGGACCTGGCCGACCCGGCGGCCGCGCGGCGCGCGATGGCGCAAGCGGGCAGGGCGGATTTCCTGATCAACAGCGCGGGGATCAATGTGCTGGAATCGGCCCTGGACATGAGCGAGGAGGGCTACGAAGCCGTCCTGGGCATCAACCTGCGGGCCGCCCTCATCGCTTGCCAGGAGTTCGGCCGCGCGCGCGTGGCCGCGGGAGGCGGCGGCGCCATCGTCAACATCACGTCCATCGCCGGCCATCGCGGCTTTGCCGGCCATCTGTGCTACGCCGCCTCCAAGGCCGGACTGGAAGGCGCGACGCGGGTGCTGGCGCGTGAATTCGGGCCGCACGGCATCCGCGTCAATGCCGTGGCGCCGACCGTCACGCTGACCGACCTGGCGCTGGCGGCCTGGAGCGACCCGGCCAAATCGGCGCCGATGCTGGCGCGCCATCCCGGCGGCCGCTTTGCCTCGGCCGAGGAGGTGGCGGCCGGCATCGCCATGCTGCTGTCGCCGGATGCGGCCATGATCAATGGCGCCGTGCTCGGTGTGGACGGCGGGTTTCTGGCGGTATAAGGGGGCGCGGTATTAGCGAGGGAAGCGGAAAAAGGGGAAATGCGAAAGGAGAATACGAAAGGAAAAATGCGAAGCCGGCGCGCTGGTGAAACCGGTCGGGTTTCACCGGCAGCGCCGGCTGGGGCCAGCAGGGGATCAGCGACCGATCTGGTGGCCGATCACGCCGCCGACCGCGGCGCCGCCGGCGGTGCCGATGCCGCTGCCGCCGGTCAGGATGGCGCCGCCCACTGCGCCGACGGTGGCGCCGATGGCGGTGTTCTTGTCACGCTGGCTCATGTTGCTGCAGCCTCCCATGGCCGCCAGCGCGAATGCGGTAACGGAAATAGCCGCGATCTTGTGCAGTGTTTTCATGATTATTCTTCCTGGTCGTTATGTGTTGTTCCTGGGAATGAGGGACTGCCTTCGTACCGCCGCTGGCGCGGACGAACGCTGGCAGGTACTTGCATAGACTCATCGGTTCTCGAAAAAATTCGATCCAATACACGATCTCTTACAGTTGTTACAACCTTTTCCGGCGCCCGGCGCTGCTGCGCCGCAGCTTTCCGGCTGCCCGATCCGGCGGCTACCATAGCGCTTCCCGACCACCGCTGCTTCCGACCAGAAAGATTTCCATGCGCCTGATTTCCCGTTGCCGGCACGCCGCCGGCGCCTTGCTGGCTTGCGCTTCCCTGTTGCTGTGCCCGGCCTTTGCCTCCTCCGCCCAGGCGGCGGATCATCCGGCCCCGGTCGAGGGCGACTGGATCGCGCCGACCTTCGTCTTCCATACCGGCCAATCCCTGGACAACCTGCGCCTGCACTACGTCACCATCGGCGATCGCAATAATCCCGCCGTGCTGGTGCTGCACGGCACCTATCAGACCGCCGCCGCGATGCTGGGCAAGGACTTCGGTGGCCAACTGTTCGGCCCTGGCCAGCCGCTGGATGCCGGCAAGTACTTCATCGTGATTCCCGACGGCATCGGCGTGGGCAAGTCCAGCAAGCCGTCCGACGGCCTGCGCGCGGCCTTCCCGCAATACAACTATGCCGACATGGTGCTGGCGCAATACCGCATGGTCACCGAAGGCCTGGGGATCAAGCGCCTGCGCCTGATCATCGGCAACTCCATGGGCGGCATGCAGGCTTGGCTGTGGGGTGGCACGTATCCGGGCTTTGCCGATGCGCTGGTGCCGATGGCATCGCAGCCGACCGAGATGTCCAGCCGCAACTGGATGATGCGGCGCATGCTGGTGGAGTCCATCAGGCAGGACCCGGCCTGGAACAACGGCAACTACACCGTGCAGCCGCCTTCCCTGCGGCTGGCCAACAACATGTTCGTGTTTGCGACCACCGGCGGCACGCTGGCTTACCAGCAGATGGCCGGTACCCATGCCCAGGCCGACAAGCTGGTGGATGAGCGCCTGGCTGCGCCGGTGACGGCCGACGCCAACGATTTCATCTACCAATGGGGCTCCTCGGCCGACTACAATGCGCAGCCGGGCCTGGCCCGGATCAAGGTGCCGGTGCTGGCCATCAATTCGGCCGACGATGAACGCAACCCGCCGGAAACCGGCATACTGCAAGCGGCGCTGAAAGACCTGCCCAATGCGCGGGTGCTGCTGATCCCGGCCAGCGGCGAGACGCGCGGCCACGGCACCACGGGCATGGCCAGGTTCTACGCGCAGCAGCTCGACGAGTTCCTCAAAGCGTTGCCGCCGCGCTGATCCGGCGGCGCCAGGCGACCGCACCGCCATGACGGCGCGGCAATCACAAGCGCGGGCGACCGCGCGGCGGGGGCATGACACGACGATGGCGAAGATGGCGGGGTGGGCAGCGGTTGCTCTGTTGGCGATGGCGGGACTGGCCGGCGGCGAGGCCGCGGCCGCCACCGGCTATTACCTGGTCAATGTGTATTCCGATCCCGGCCAGTGGACGCTGGACTACAAATACTGGAACGCCAAGCGCCCCGGCAGCCCGCCGGTCGGCTCGCCCGAACTGGGCATAGGCTACGGCGTCAATGCGCGCTGGTACACGGAAATCTATGGCGTCACGGCCCAGACCGCCGCCCAGGGCACCCGCTTCGTGAGCTGGAACTGGCAGAACGACGTGCTGCTGACCCAGGGCGAATACCCCTTCGATCTCGCCCTCCATACCGACATCGAGCAATACCGCGCCCGCGACGGCTACGGTCTCGAATGGGGCCCGGCGCTGCAGACCGAATGGTGGCGCACGCAATTCAATCTCAACCTCTTCTTCCAGCGCGATTACCGCGTGAGCGGTGGCGATCCGACCGAATTGGTCTATCAATGGCAGGTGCGGCAGCACTGGCGGCCCTTGTTCAACTTCGGCCTGCAAGGCTTCGGCGAACTGGGCCGATGGGATCGCTGGGACCGGCGCGAAGACCAGTCGCACCGCCTGGGGCCGGCGATCTTCGGCACGGCCTACTTCGGCAAGCAATTCCTTAAATATGAAGCGGCCTACCTGATCGGCACCAACAACGCCCGCAGCGCGCGCAGCGTCACCATGCGGCTGCAGTTGGGGTTTTGAAGGACGCGCGGCCATCTGTTGCGGCGGGCTTGGCGCGCATCTGTTCGTCGCGGGCGGAGCCGGCATGGGGCATCATGAGGGCGTCCCGATTCATCTTATCCACAGGAGCCGCATGTCCGCCTTCCTTCTGCCGCAGCCGGTGCTGACCGGTGAACTCGTCGAACTCAGGCCGCTGGAGGCGTCGCATCGCGCCGCGCTGCTGGACGCCGCCGACGACGGCGAGCTGTGGAACATGACGCTGACCGTGGTGCCGGGCGAGGAGAACATCGACAAGTACATCGCCACCGCGCTGGAAGGCCGGGCCTCGGGCAAGGTGATGCCCTTCGTGATCATCGAGCGTGCCTCGGGGCGTGTGGTCGGCACCACGCGCTACTGGAAGATGGATGCCGCCAACCGCAAGCTGGAGATCGGCCATACCTGGCTGTCGTTGTCCATGCAGCGCAGCGGCGTCAATACCGAGGCCAAGTTCCTGCTGCTGGAGTACGCCTTCGAGGCGCTGCAATGTGTACGCGTGCAATTCACCACCGACGTGCTCAACGAACGCTCGCGCGCGGCCATCCTGCGTATCGGCGCGCGGCAGGAAGGCATCGTGCGGCACGAGCGCATCATGCCCGATGGACGCAAGCGGGATTCGGTGCGTTTTTCCATCATCGATGAAGAGTGGACGGCGGTGAGGGCTGTGCTGTTGCAGAAGATGGGGCGGGGGTAGCTGTCACGTCCCTTGTCGTCAGGTTCGGAATGGCATGGCTTCATACCTTCATTGACGGACGACGAACGTCCCCGGATCCCGGTCTTTGCCGGGATGGCGGCGATGGAGGAGACGTCGTGGCACAACGGACACGGGAACACACCGGGAGAAAGGCTCAGGCCGCATCCCGCACGTCCGCATCCGCGCCTTCCGCGGCCTGCTCGCGCTTCATGCGCTCCGTTGCCAGCAGGTTGTTCTTGGTTTCCATGATGTGCCGCTCCAGCAGTGCCGCCACCCGCGCTGCGTCGCGCTGCCTGCAGGCTTCCAGGATGTCGTAGTGGTCGGCCTGGGGCGCTTCCTTGCCGGTGGCCAGGGACATCATCTCGTGGGTATAGCGGTCGGTGTTCAGGCAGAACTCTTCGATCAGCCGGCGCAGCTTGGTGTTGTTGGCCGGTGCGCATAACGCCAGGTGGAAGCGGCGGTTGTATTCGCCCCATTCGGCCACTGAGTCGGAGGCGTTATAGAGGTCCAGGATCTCCTGCAGATGGGCGAAGTCGCGCTGCACCATGTTGGGCACGGCGATCCGGGCCGCGTGGCATTCCAGTGCGATGCGGATGTCCATGATTTCGCACAGCTGGTGCACGTCCATGCCGGCCACCACCGCACCGCGATTGCGGCGATAGGTGACCAGACCTTCCGATTCGAGCTGGCGCAGCGCCTCGCGCACCGGCAGGCGGCTGGTGTGGAAGCGTTCGGCAAGAGCATCCTGGCGCAGTTGCATGCCGGCCGGCAGCGTGCCGTTGAGGATTTCATAGCGCAACTGGTCGCGGATGATTTGCGGGAGTCCCTTGGCGGCCGCTTTGGCGCGGCTGGTTGGCGTTGGCATGACTGGATTCTTGTCTCAAAGAGGCGCGGAGCCGGCATGGATCGCGGATGGGCGCAGCCGGTTCTTGATCGTTTGGAAATGGTTTTTCCGCAAGCCGCTATTGTGCCTGAAGTTGGCCGGGAGGACGGGCCGCCGCGCAGCCTTGAAGAGCGCGCGCGATCCGCCCGCGCCGGCGCGCCTAGGCCGTGCGCGCCTCCAGCGGCACCCGTTGCAGGAAGCGCTCGAAGGCCGTCAGGAAGGCCTGTTCCGGCCCCGACAGCTTGCGCTGCCTGTGCCAGGTGAGGAACACATCGATCTCGGCCACCGGCCCGCCCGATTGCAGAACCTTCAGCTCGCCGCCGGCCACGTCCTGGCGGATCAGATGCTCGGGCAGGAAGCTCAGGCCGACGCCGGCCACCACCATGCGGCGGATTTCCTCGACATAGGGCGAGGTGCCGGCGATGTGGCCGGTGAAGCCCTGCTGGTCGCGGAACACGGTCAGCGGCGACAGCGTGTCGCCGATCTGGTCGCTGGCGAAGCAGACGAAGTTCTGGCCAAGGATGTCATCGATGCCCACCGTGCGCTGGGCGAACAGCGGATGGTGGCGGCCGCACACGATCACGTAGCGGTGGCGCAGGAACAGCCGGCGCTCCAGCTTTTCCACCGGCTTGCGGCACAGGCACAGGCCGAGCGCGGTGGTGCCCTTGGCCAGCGCATCGAGGATGGCGGCGCTTTGCATGACGTCGATGCGGAATTCGACCTTGGGATAGCGACGGTGGAACTGCGCCAGGAAATCGTCGTAGGCCGCGCTCTGCACGCGGCTCATCAGGAACAGGCGCAAGGTGCCGGCCACGTCGTCCTCGGCATGGCCGGCGGCGCCGTCGATGCGCGAGACCATGCCGTACATCTCGCGCGCCACCGCGTAGATTTCCTCGCCCAGCGTGGTCAGCCGGAACTCGCCGTTGCGCCGGTGCAGCAGCACGCCGCCCACGGCGTCTTCCAGCCGGCGCAGGGCCTGGCTGACCGCCGGTTGGGACAGGCAGAGCGTGGTGGCGGCGCGCCCGACGCCGCGCTCCTGCACCACGAACATGAAGGTGCGCAGCAGGTTCCAGTCCATGCGTTCCGAGGAGATCGATGGATGCAGCAGGCGCGGGGCGGTGTGGTCGGCGGCGGACATGGCAATGGGCTGGTCAGGGTGGCGGGGCGAACGGGTCGATGATGGGCCTGCCGCCGCGCGTCGCCGTCGCCGCCGGCGCTCCCGCGTCAGGGATGCGCCAGTCCGGCGAAGAAGCGCTCGGCGTTGTCTTGCAAGCCCTCGATATAGTACCCGCCTTCCTGCACCACCAGCGAGGGCAGGCCGAAGCGGCCGACCGCCTGGCCCAGGCGCTCGAAGCCGGCGCCGGTGACGCCCACCATGGCTTGCGGATCCTTTTCGAAGATGTCGAAACCCAGGCTCAGCACCAATGCGTCCGGCTGGTACAACTCGATGGCGCGGCAGGCCTGCTCCAGCCGGTCGAAGAATACCGATTCCGGCGAGTGGTGCGGCATCGGCAGGTTGAGGTTGTAGCCATAGCCTTCGCCGCTGCCGCGTTCGTCCTCGAAGCCGGCCACGACCGGATAGAAGTTCTCCGGATCACCGTGGATGGAGACGTACATCACATCGCGCCGCGTATAAAAGATTTCCTGGATGCCCTGGCCGTGATGCATGTCGGTGTCCAGCACCAGCACGCGGCGGTATTGCTCGCTCAGCATCTGGGCCGCGATGGCGGCGTTGTTCAGGTAGCAAAAGCCGCCCGCGGCGTCGCGCCGCGCATGGTGGCCGGGCGGACGGCAGATGGCATAGGCCTGGCGCTCGCCCTGCAGCAAGGCATCGGCGCCGGCGATCGCGCATTGCGCCGACCAGTAGGCGGCGCGCCAGGTCTGCGGACCGACCGGGCAACTGCCGTCGGCCAGGTAGCGGCCGGCCTTGGCCAGCACGCCGCGCAGCGGATTGGGTTCGCGCACGAAGATGTTGGAGACGACCTCGTTGCCCCAGTCGTCGGGCAGCGCCATCCACTGGCCGTGGGCTTCCTGCAGGAATTGCAGGTAGTCCAGCGAATGCACGGCACTGATGGCGCCGGCGCCGGCATCGCGCGGCTGCTGCACGTCGAAGCCCAGGCGGGCGGCGACCGCAGCCAGTTCGTCGAGGCGCTGCGGCACTTCCTGCGGCACGCGCATCTTGCCGCGCGAGTAATAGCTTTGCGGATGGTGCAGTTTCTGGTCGGGGTGGTAGAAGGCTTTCATCAGGCCTCCGGCTGCAGGGTGAACGCGGCGGCGCTGCTCTGGCGCCGTGCGCCCAGGCGCGACACGCACAGCATCGACAGCAGCGAGATGGCGGAAAACAGCAGCGCCAGCGGCCACCAGTGGCCCTGGAATCTCTCCGCCAGCACGGTACCCAGCAGCGGCGTCAGGCCGCCGAAGATGGCGCCCGAGACCTGGTAGGCCATCGAGATGCCGGTATAGCGGATGCGAGTCGGGAAGGCATCGCTGACGAAGCCGGCGATCACCGCGTAATAGGCGCCGATGAACAGGATGGCGATGCCCACACCCAGCGTCACGGCCGGCAGCGAACCGATGTCCACCAGCGAGAACATGGCATAGGGCGAGAGGATGGACAGCGCCGATACCAGCACCAGGAAGCGATGGTTGCCGAACTTGCGGGCGATGTGGGCCGACAGCGGTGTGATGAAGAACTGCATCACCGACACCACCAGCAGACAGTTCAGCACCAGGCCGCGCTGCAGGTGCAGGTATTGCGTGGTGTACACCAGCATGAAGGTATTGGTGAAGTAGAAGCCGGCGATGCCCAGCACGTTGGCGCCGATGGCCAGCGCCAGCAGGCCCGGCGCGCCGCGCAGCACTTCCAGCAGCGGTGCGGTGTCCTGCTGGCTCTTGGCATCGCGGGCGGCCTGTTCGCGGCGCGCCTGCTCCGCCAGGAAGTCCGGCGATTCATTGACCGACAGGCGGATGGCGAAACCCACCGCGAGCAGCACCGCGCTCAGCAGGAAGGGCACGCGCCAGCCCCAGTCGAGGAAGACCTCGTTGTCCAGCGAGCTCACCAGCTTGAACATCAGCGTGGCCAGGATCAGGCCGGCCGGGCTGCCCAGTTGGGCAAACGAGGCCAGGAAGGTGCGTTTGCTCTGGTCGGGCGAATGCTCGCTGGCCATCAGCACCGCGCCGCCCCATTCGCCACCCACCGCGATGCCCTGGATGAAACGCAGCACCACCAGCGCCACCGGCGCCCACACGCCGATGCTGGCATAGGTCGGCAACAGGCCGATCAGCACCGTGACGGTGCCCATCATCAGCAGCGTCACCACCAGCGATTTCTTGCGGCCGATGCGGTCGCCGATATAGCCGAACACCGCGCCGCCCAGCGGCCGCGCGAAGAAGCCGACGGCGAAGGTGCCGAACGAGGCCAGCGTGCCGTAGAAGCCGGTGGTGGTGGGGAAGAACAGTTTGCCGAACACCAGCGCGGCGGCCGTGGCGTAGATGTAGAAGTCATACCATTCGATCATGGTGCCGACGAAGGCCGCCAGCGAAGCTCTTACCGGTTGGTGCCGCGATGCGGCGGTGGCGCTGTTCATTGTTATGGTCTCCCGAGAGTGTGAGGTGTGAGACCCGATTTATACGTCCGCCGCACTCATAAGAAAAATTATTATTTCTAATTTTCCATATTCGCCGGTCTTATGGGTGGTCAGGCTGGAGGCGGGTTTGCGGCGGTCACCCATGCGGCGGCGCCGCACGATCCGGAAGGGACGGCGCGGCGGGAACCGGCCCGGCCGCCAGTCCTGGCGGCCGGGAAATCGGCGGAGATTCAGAAGCAGTTCAGCAGTAAATCGGGCATCAGATCCCGCCCATGCACAGGTACTTGATGACCAGGTAATCGTCGATGCCGTAATGCGAACCTTCGCGCCCCAGCCCCGATTGCTTGACGCCGCCGAACGGCGCCACTTCGTTGGAGATCAAGCCGGTGTTGATGCCCACCATGCCGGATTCCAGGCCTTCGGCCACGCCCCAGATACGGCCGATGTCGCGCGAATAGAAATAGCTGGCAAGGCCGAACTCGGTATCGTTGGCCAGCGCCAGTGCTTCCTCGTCTGTCTTGAAACGGAACAGCGGCGCCATCGGCCCGAAGGTCTCTTCGCGCGCCACGCGCATGGCCGGCGTCACGTCGGCCAGCACGGTCGGCTCGAAGAAGCCGTGTCCCAGCGCATGGCGCTTGCCGCCCAGCAGCACGCGGGCGCCGTGGGCCACGGCATCGGCGACATGCTGCTCGACCTTTTGCACGGCCTGTTCGTTGATCAGCGGGCCCTGCGTGGTGCCGTTCTCCATGCCGTCGCCCACCTTCAGCTTTTGCACCGCGGCGACCAGCTTGGCGGCGAACGCGTCATATACGCCGTCCTGCACGTAGATGCGGTTGGCGCACACGCAGGTCTGGCCGGCGTTGCGGTACTTGGAGGCGAGCGCGCCCTCGACCGCGGCATCCAGGTCGGCGTCGTCGAACACGATGAAGGGCGCGTTGCCGCCCAGTTCCAGCGACAGCTTCTTGATGCTGGAGGCGCTTTGCTGCATCAGCAGCTTGCCCACCGCGGTGGAGCCGGTGAAGGAAATCTTGCGCACGATGGGATTGGCGGTCATCTCGCCGCCGATCTCCTTGGGCAGGCCGGTGACCACGCTGAACACGCCGGCCGGGATGCCGGCGCGCTCGGCCAGCACCGCCAGCGCCAGCGCCGAGAACGGCGTGGCTTCGGCTGGCTTTAACACCATCGGGCAGCCTGCGGCCAGCGCCGGGCCGGCCTTGCGGGTGATCATGGCCGCCGGGAAATTCCACGGCGTGATCGCCGCGCACACGCCGATGGCTTCCTTGACCACCACGATGCGGCTGGCGGGTGAGGGGGAGGGAATGGTGTCGCCGTAAGTGCGCTTGCCTTCTTCGGCGAACCATTCGATGAAGGAGGCGGCATAGCCGATCTCGCCGCGCGCTTCGGCCAGCGGCTTGCCTTGCTCGGCGGTCATGATCAGCGCCAGGTCGTCGGCGTTGGCCAGCATCAGGTCGTGCCAACGGCGCAGGATGGCGCTGCGTTCCTTGGCGGTCTTTTTCTTCCAGGCCGGCCAGGCCGCGTTGGCGGCGTCGATCGCGCGCCGCGTCTCGGCCGCGCCCATCTGCGGCACCTGGCCCAGGCGTTCGCCGTTGGCGGGATTGTTGACGTCGAAGGCGGCGCCGTTGTCGGCATCGCACCAGGCGCCGTCGATATAGGCTTGCTGGCGCAGCAGGGAAGGGTCTTTCAAGGGCAGCATCATGTGGGTTCCAGGTTGAGGGGCGCCGCGTCAGATGCGCGCGGCGGCCTTGTTGCGCCCGCGCAGCCACTCCAGGGCGAGCAGCAGGCAGGTCGAGAAAATGATCAGGATGGTGGCCAGCGCGGCGATAGTCGGGCTGATGTTGTCCTTGATGCCGGCGAACATCTGGCGCGGCAGCGTGGCCTGGTTGGGGCCGGCCACGAACAGCGTCAGCACCACTTCGTCGAAGGAGGTGGCGAAGGCGAACAGCGCGCCCGAGATCAGACCCGGCGCGATCACCGGCAGCGTCACGCGGAAGAAGGTGCGTAGCGGGCCGGCGCCCAGGCTCAGGCTGGCGCGCACCAGGTTGTGGTTGAAACCTTGCAGCGTGGCCAGCACGGTGGTCACCACGAACGGCGCGCCCAGCGCGGCGTGCGCCAGGATCAGGCCGAGATAGCTGTCGGCCAGGCCGATGCGGGCGAAGAACATGTACACGCCCACACCCACCACCACCACCGGCACGATCATGGGCGAGATCAGCACCGCCATGAGCACGCCCTTGCCGCGGAAATCGGCCTTGTTCAGGCCCACCGCGGCCAGCGTGCCGAGCACGGTGGCGATCAGCGTGGCGGCCGGAGCGACGATGAAGCTGTTCTGCGCGGCGCGGATCCAGTCATCCGAGGCGAACAGGTTCTGGTACCAGCGCAGCGACACGCCCTTGATCGGATACATCAGGAAACTGCTGTCGGAAAACGACAGCGGGATCATCACCAGGATGGGCAGCACCAGGAACAGCAGCACCAGCAGGTTGAAGCCGCGCGAGGCAAAGAACCAGGCGCGTTCGGTCAGCGACACGTAGGGCGGGAAGAGAGGCGGTTTGTTCATGGCGGTCTCCGTGAGTTCTGTTGCGCGTCAGCCGATGCCGACATCGACCTTGGCGAAGCGGCGATACACGCCGTACAGCACCAGGGTGCCGGTCAGCAGCAGGGCGCCCAGCGCGCAGGCCATGCCCCAGTTGATCGTGGTGTTGATGAAATAGGCGATGAAGTAGCTCACCATCTGTTCGTTGGGGCCGCCCAGCAGGGCCGGCGTGATGTAGTAACCGCCGGCCATGATGAACACCAGCAACACGCCGGCGCCCACGCCCGGATAGGTCTGCGGCACGTACACCCGCCAGAACGCGGCGAAGGGATGGCTGCCCAGCGATACCGCGGCCTTGAGATAGGTCGGCGGCACCGACTTCATCACGCTGTACAGCGGCAGGATCATGAAGGGCAAGAGGATGTGCATCATCGAGACGTACACGCCGACGCGGTTGAACATCATCTCCAGCGGCGCCTGCGTCAGGCCCGCCAGCATCAGCGCCTTGTTGACCAAGCCCTCCGATTGCAGCAGCACGATCCAGGCCGCCACGCGCACCAGGATCGAGGTCCAGAACGGGATCAGCACCAGGATCATCAGCAGGTTGGCGCGCCGCTCGGACATGGTGGAGAGCCAGTAGGCCAGCGGATAAGCCAGCAGCAGCGTGATCACCGTGACCACGCCGCTCATCCACAGCGTGCGACCGAAGATGGCGCGATAGATCGAGGCGTCCGGGCTGGCCTGCTCGATGTCGCCATAGACGTTCTGGCGCAGATCCATCGAGGCCAGCAGATAGTAGGGCGAATACGGCGAGCCGTTCTGGGCGATCACGCGCCAGATATCCGGTTCGCCCCATTGGGGATTGATGCCGATGATGGCCTGTTTCGCCTCGGCGGCGGCCAGCGGCTTGCCGTCGGCGTCGCGCAGCGGCATGGCGCGCGCGGTGCCCATGATCAGCGAGCGCGAGCCGGGGATTTCGATGTTGATGCGGCGCGCCAGCTGGCCGGCGGTGCTGTCTTCCTTGGCGCGCGCCAGGTCGTCGGCCAGCGCGGCATAGGCCTGGTCGGGCAAGGCCGCCTTGCGATCCCATCTGGCCAGCACGGCGACGGTATGGGGCAGGGTGGCGGCGACTTCGGGATTTTCCACGGCGCGTTGCAGCAGGGCGACGATGGGCGCCACGAAGGTCAGCAGCAGGAAGATCGCCAGCGGCGCGATCAGCGCCAGCGCGCCCAGGCGCTTGCGGGTCTGTGCCGCGCGCAGGTCGCGCCTGAGTTGCTGGGGTGTCGGTTCGGCCAATGGCATGGCTGCGGCGGGACGGGTGGCGATGGTGGTCATGTCTCGGTGATCCAGGTGCGGCTGATTGGCCGCGACGGCGCCGCAAGCCCGCACGGCCGCCCCGGAGGCAGGCCGCGCATGGCAGCGCCGTCGCGGGTGCGGCTTACTTCGCGACCCAGGCGGCGAAGCGTTGTTCCAGCTCCTCGCCGTGGTCGGTCCAGAACTGCAGGCTCAACTGCACCGAATCCTTGGCATTGGTCGGCGAGGTCGGCAGGTTGGCCAGGGTCTTGGCGTCCAGCAGCTTGAGCGCGCCCTTGCTGACCGGGCCGTAGGCGATGTTGTTGGCATAGGTCTTCTGGGTCTCGGGCTGGCTGGCGAAGGCGATGAACTTCTCGCCCAGGGCCTTGTTCGGCGAACCCTTGGGGATCACCCAGTAATCCAGCGTATAGACGCTGCCGGCCCACACCACCTTCAGGTTCTTGCCTTCGCGCTGGGCGGCGTCGATGCGGCCGTTATAGGCGTTGGCCATGACCACGTCGCCGGACGCCAGGAACTGCGCCGGCAGCGCGCCTGCATCCCACCACTGGATGTTGGGCTTCAACTGGTCCAGCTTCTTGAAGGCGCATTCCACGCCGTCCTTGGTGGCCAGCACCTTGTACACGTCCTTGGTCGGCACGCCGTCGGCCATCAGAGCGAACTCCAGGTTGAACTGGGCGCTCTTCTTCATGCCGCGCTTGCCGGGGTATTTCTTGGTATCCCAGAAATCGGCCCAGCTGGTCGGCGGGTTCTTCAGTTTGTCGGCGTTGTAGGCCAGCACGGTGGACCACACGAAGGCGCCCACGCCGCATTCGCTGACGGTGGCTTCGGGGATGAAGTCGTCCTTCTTGATGGTCTTGGCCAGATCCAGTTTTTCGATCAGGCCGTCGTCACAGGCGCGATTGAGGTCGCCGCCGTCGATTTCCACCACGTCCCAACTGACTTTCCTGGTTTCCACCATGGCCTTGATCTTGGCCAGTTCGCCGTTGAATTCCACGGTCGTCACCTTGGTGCCGGTGCTTTTCTGGAAGGGCTCGACATAGGCGGCCTTTTGCGCGTTGGCATTGGCGCCGCCGAAGTTGACCACGGTCAGTTCCGCGGCCGCGGCCGCGCCGGAAAACAGCATGCCCAGAGCGAGCGGAGACAGCAGGGCGGGAGATAGGCGTTTCATTGTGTTCCTCGTTGGTTATCGTACTTATATTGCGATGGTTGACTGCGTTGAAACTACCGGCAATCTTGCGTTGCCTCGAATGTGGAAAACGGAAAGACGGCGCGCTTACAGGAAGCAGCGCAGATGCTGCGGCGCGACCTGCAGGCCGACTTCGCTGCCCTCGGCCAGGCCGGCCAGCGCCGGATCGGATAGCGAGAGCTTGACGAAGCAGTCTTCCTGCCCGGACACCGTACAGCGCACGCGCACATGGTCGCCGAAGTAGATCAGCCCGGCGATGCGCGCCTGGATGCGGTTGGCCTCGGCGCCGCCGGCCGCCGACAGGCGGATGCGTTCCGGACGCACGCAGGCGGTCACCGCCTGGCCGGCATGCGCGCGGTGCACGTTCAGGCCGGTGAGCTGGGTGCCGTCGGCCAGGCGCACGCTGCAATGCTCGCCGCTGACGCTCTCGACGCTGCCCTTGAAGCGGTTGTTGTCGCCGATGAAGTTGGCGACGAACTGGTTGTCGGGATATTCGTAGAGCTCGGCCACCGGCGCCAACTGCTGGATCACGCCCTGGTCGAACACCGCCACGCGGTCGGACATGGTGAGCGCTTCGCTCTGGTCGTGCGTGACATAGACGAAGGTCACGCCCAGGCGCTTGTGCAGCGCCTTCAGTTCGAGCTGCATGTGTTCGCGCAACTGCTTGTCCAGCGCGCCCAGCGGTTCGTCCATCAGCACCAGCTGCGGATCGAACACCAGCGTGCGCGCGAGCGCCACGCGCTGCTGCTGGCCGCCCGAGAGCTGGGTCGGGTAGCGGTCGCCGAATTTGCCCATCTGCACCATGTCCAGCGCCTGCTTGACCTTGGCCTCGCGGTCGGCGCGATTCATCTTGCGCACCGACAGCGGATAGGCCACGTTCTGGGCGATGGTCATGTGCGGGAACAGCGCATAGTTCTGGAACACCATGCCGATGTTGCGCTTGTGCGGCGGCACCCGGTTGAGCAACTGGCCGTCCAGGCGGATCTCGCCGCCGGTGGGGAATTCGAAACCGGCCAGCATCATCAGGCAGGTGGTCTTGCCCGAGCCCGAGGGGCCGAGCAGGGTGAGGAACTCGCCGCGCCGGATGTCCAGATCGAGATTCTTGACGATCAGGTTTTCGCCGTCATACGTCTTCTTCACGCCGCAGAACTGCACCAGCGTGTCCGCCTGCGCCGCTACCGGCACTTCTTGCCTCAAAGCGTTAGCCGCCATGTTTGCCTCCTCTTTTTATCACGATGCCGGCGCCCTGGCGCCGGCTGGTCCACCACACGGGCAAGCTGCGATGCAAGACCCGGGCCACGCCTGGATCCGGCCTCAGGCCAGCCGCACGGCGGCCGACAGGATGCCCAGGGCTTCGTCCATGACGGTATCGGGAATCGTCAGCGGGAACAAGAAGCGGATCACGTTGCCGTAGCTGCCGCAGGTGAGCAGCAGCAGGCCATTCTTCAGCGCGTGCTGCTGCACCTTCTTGGCATACTCGGCGTCGGGCTTGCTGGTGCCGGGCTGGGTGAATTCCACCGCCACCATCGCGCCCAGGCCGCGCACTTCGCCGATCTGCGGCACCGCCGAGCGCAGTTCGCCCAACTGGGCCTTGAGTTTGTCGCCCAGGCGGGCGCCGCGCGCCACCAGGTTTTCTTCCGCCATCACTTCCAGTACCGCCAGCGCCGACGCCACCGCCAGCGGATTGCCGGCATAGGTGCCGCCCAGGCCGCCGGGCGCGGGCGCATCCATCACCTCGGCGCGGCCGTTGACCGCCGACAGCGGCATGCCGCCGGCCAGGCTCTTGGCCATGGTGATCAGGTCGGGCACGACGTCGTAGTGCTCCATGGCGAACAGCTTGCCGGTGCGGCCGAAGCCGGTCTGCACTTCATCGGCGATCAGCAGGATGCCGTGCTCGTCGCACAGCGCGCGCAGACCGCGCATGAATTCGGCCGGGGCGGCGTAGAAGCCGCCTTCGCCTTGCACCGGCTCCAGGATGATGGCCGCCACGCGCTTGGGATCGACGTCGCTCTTGAACAGGCCCTTGACCGCGTCCAGCGCGTCTTCGCTGCTGATACCGTGCAGCGCGGTGGGGTAGGGCGCATGGAACACTTCACCGGGGAAGGGACCGAAGCCCAGCTTGAGGGCGCCACCTTGCCGGTGAGCGCCATGCCCATCATGGTGCGGCCGTGGAAGCCGCCCGAGAAGGCGATGATGGCCGGACGGCCGGTGTGGGCGCGGGCGATCTTGACGGCGTTTTCCACGGCCTCGGCGCCGGTGGAGAAGAAGGCGGTCTTCTTGGCGTAGTCGCCAGGCGTGACGGCGTTGATGCGCTCGGCCAGTTCCACGTAGCTGGCGTAGGGCACGATCTGGTAGGCGGTGTGGGTGAACTTCTCCATCTGCGCGCGCATCGCGTCCAGCAGCTTGGGATGGCGGTGGCCGGTATTGAGCACGGCGATGCCGGCGGCGAAATCGATGAAGCGGCGGCCCTCGACGTCCCACAGTTCCGCGTTGGATGCGCGCTCCGCATAGAAGTCGCACATGACGCCGACGCCGCGCGGGGTGGCGGCATTCTTTCGTTGCTGTAGCTGCTCGTTGTTCTGGGCCTTGCTGTTCATTGCTTGCTCCGGGTAAGGGGCGCCGTCGCGGCGCGGGAATTGCTTGATCGGGAAACAATATAAAACTGCATTGGCACTGTAATATAGAGCCAATCTCGAATTTCTGATGGTGCCACTTGAAACTCGTCTCGCTCTCCGACTACCTGCTGCTGCGCATCAATCGTCCCGCCGCCAAGGCCGCTCCGGCCAAGGGCCGGGCGGCCGCCGTCCGCGAAAGCAATGCAGCGAAGCCGGCGCCGCGGATACCCGTGAACCGCCAGATTTACCAGTTGATCCGCGAAGCGATCCTGGCCCATACGCTGCCCGCCGGCATGCAATTGCCGTCCTCGCGCGACCTGGCGCTGGAGTTGAGCATGTCGCGCAACACCGTGACCTACGCCTATGAGCAATTGCTGGCCGAGGGTTATCTGGAAAGCCGCACCGGCGCCGGCACCTTCGTCGCCGACACCGCGCCCGACCAGATCCCGGAAGCGGCCGAGCGCATCGAGCCGCTCACCGATCCCTCCGGCAAATCCGAACTGTCGGCGCGCGGCAGTGGGGCGCCTTCATGCCCGGCGTGCCGGACGTCACCTGCGTGCCGCACAAGATCTGGAGCCGGCTGCAGAACAAGCATTGGCGCCGTTCCAATTCCGATCTGCTGACGTATGGGCCGGGCGCCGGCTATGCGCCGCTGCGCGAGGCGGTGGCCGTGCACCTGCGGGTGGCGCGCTCGGTGAATTGCAGTCCGTCGCAGGTGCTGATCACCACCGGCATCCACCAGTCCATCGATATCGTGGTCAAGCTGCTGGGCGAGCATGGCGACGCGGCCTGGGTGGAGGATCCCTGCTACTGGGGTACGCGCAGCGTGCTCAACTCGCTGGGAATCAATACCGTGCCGATCGCGGTGGACCAGGAGGGCATGCGCATGCGCCTGGCCAACTTGCGGCGGCCGCCGCGCTTCATCTGCACCACGCCGTCGCACCAGTATCCGCTGGGGATGGTGATGAGCCTGTCGCGGCGGCGCATGCTGCTGGAGTACGCGGCCGCGCACAAGGTGTGGATCATCGAGGACGACTACGACAGCGAATTCCGCTACGGCGGCCGGCCGCTGGCGTCATTGCAGGGGATGGACACGCACGACCGCGTGCTCTACATGGGGACCTTCAGCAAGATCATGTTCCCAGGCCTGCGCATCGGTTTTCTGGTGGTGCCGGAGTCATTGGCCAAGGCCTTCTCGACCGGCATCGCCGAGCTGTATCGCAACGGTCAGGTGTTCTTGCAAGCCACGCTGGCCGATTTCATGGCGGAGGGGCATTTCGCCTCGCACATCCGCAAGATGCGCGTGCTGTATGCCGAGCGGCTGCAATTGCTGCAGCAATCGATCAACCGCCACTTCGGCGAAAAGATGACCATCACCGGCGGCGAGGCCGGCCTGCATCTGGTGCTGGGCTTGCCGCCGGAATGCGACGACGTGCTGATCTGCGAGCAGGCGCTGCAGGCCGGCATCATCGTGCGCCCACTGTCGCGCTACTACATGCATGCGCGCGGTGCGCGGCGCGGGCTGCTGCTGGGTTATGCCAGCGTGCCCAATGACGAGATCGCGCGTTCCTTCGACAAACTGGCGGCGGTGATCAAGAACGCCTTGCGTACCGATGCCTGATGGCTAGGCCTGGCCGGCCAGGGCGATCTCGCGCTCCAGGTCGGCGATCAGGCCGGCGCAGCGCGAGGCCAGCAGCGCTTGCAACTGGCGCACCGCCGGCGAATATTGGCGGCGATGCGGGCATACCATATGCAACTGCGCCGGCTCCCCGCGCCACTGTGGCAGCACGATGGACAACCGCCGCGCGCGCACGTCCGCGCCCACATCCAGCCACGATTTGTAGGCGATGCCTTCGCCCGCCACCGCCCAGCGCCGCACCACGTCGCCATCATCGGTGACCAGCGGACCGCTCACTTGTATCGTCTGGCCGCCGTCGCCGGGGAACAGCCACTTGTCGTACACCCGTCCCTGCAACTGATAGATCAGGCAGTCGTGGCGCTTGAGATCCTCCAGCGTCTGCGGCGCGGCGTGGCGTTGCAGGTAATCGGGCGAGGCCACCAGTACGCGGCGGTTGTCCGGGGCCAGCGGCAGGGCGATGTAGCTGGCGTCGTCCATGCGGCCGTAGCGGATGGCGATGTCCACCGGGTCGCGGAACACGTCGGTCACCTGGTCCGATACCAGCAGGCGCAGATCCAGTTGCGGATTGGCGCGGCGGAATTCCGACAGCCACGGCAGCAGCACGTTGCGGCCGAGGTCGGACGGCGCGGCGACCTGCAGCGTGCCGCTCAGTTCGGCGGCGTCGCCGCGCAAGCCTTCCTGACCTTCGCGCAGCGTCTGCAGCGCTTCCTGGGCGTAGGGCAGGTAGCGTTCGCCTTCTTCGGTCAGGCGCAGGCTGCGGGTGGAGCGGGCGAACAGGCGGATATCCAGGTCGCGCTCCAGGCGCTGGATGGCGGCGCTGACCTGGCCGGGCAGCAGATCGGCTTCGCGCGCGGCCTGGGAAAAGCTGCCCAGGGCGGCCGCGCGCAAAAAGAGCTGGAGGTCTTCGAGGCGGATCATTTTCACATCTGGAGTGAAAGTCTTAATCGGATAGACGGGTTTTTCGCCCGGCTGCGGCTTTTTAATATGGCTTTCAAGGGCGGGATATGCCAATTTTGCTTAAAGGCAAGTGCCCCGCACACATCCACTTTACCTTTGGAAAAGGAAATGACATGAAAGCGATAGTCTACACGCAGCACGGTTTGCCGATTGCCGACGCCCACTCCCTCATCGATACCGAGCTGCCGCCGCCGGTCCCCGGCCCGCGCGACCTGCTGGTCGAGGTGAAGGCGGTATCGGTCAATCCGGTCGATACCAAGATCCGCGCCGGCGCGCCGGTCAAGGAGCCGCGCGTGCTGGGCTGGGATGCCTCCGGCGTGGTCAAGGCGGTTGGCGCCGAGGTGACGCTGTTCAAGGCCGGCGACGAAGTCTTCTATGCCGGTTCGATCACCCGGCCGGGCTCCAACAGCGAGCTGCATCTGGTGGATGAACGCATCGTCGGCGCCAAGCCCAAGCGTTTGGGACACGCCGATGCCGCCGCCTTGCCGCTGACCGCGATCACCGCCTGGGAGCTGCTGTTTGACCGCGTGGCGGTGCCCGAGAACGGTGGCGAAGGCAAGAGCCTGCTGATCATCGGCGCGGCCGGCGGCGTCGGCTCCATGCTGACCCAACTGGCGCGCAAGCTGACCCGCTTGACCGTGATCGGCACCGCCTCGCGCAAGGAAACCGCGCAATGGGTGAGCGAGCTGGGCGCGCATCACGTGATCGACCACAGCCAGCCGCTCAAGGAACAACTGCAAAAGATCGGCCATCCCGGCGTCGACATCGTGATCAGCCTGACCCACACCGATCAGCACTACGCCCAGATCGTCGAGGCGCTGGCGCCCCAGGGCCAGTTCGCCCTGATCGACGACCCGGCCACGCTGGACGCCGTGCCGCTCAAGCGCAAGAGCATTTCGTTGCACTGGGAGCTGATGTTTACGCGTTCGATGTTCGAGACCGCCGACATGATCAAGCAGCACCAACTGCTGCAGCGCGTGTCGTCGCTGATCGACGAGGGTGTCGTGCGCACCACGGTGGGCGAGAATTTCGGCCGCATCAACGCTGACAACCTGCGCCGCGCGCATGCGCTGATCGAAACCAACCGCGCCCGCGGCAAGGTGGTGCTGGAAGGTTTCTGAGGCGCAATGGAGTTGTCGATCTGATAATGAATCCGGTTGCCGGCGCGGCGCATGGTAAATTACGGAGTCCGGACCGGTGGATTGTGTCCGGGCCCCTCGACAACCCCTATAGGAACCCTAGTTGGAAAACATATTACTGATCGTCGCGGCCTTCTTCCTGGTCGCGTTGAACGGTTTTTTCGTGGCAGCAGAATTCAGCCTGGTCAAATTGCGGCAAACGCGCATCCGGGCCATCGCAAAAACACAAGGCGTACGCGGCCGCATCCTGGCCGTGGTCCACCATCAGCTGGACGCCTATCTCTCCGCCTGCCAATTGGGCATCACCCTGGCCTCGCTGGGCCTGGGCTGGATCGGCGAACCGGCGTTCGCACGCCTGCTGGAGCCGTTGTTCTCGCTGGTGGGCGTGACCAACCAGGAACTGATCCATGGCGTGTCCTTCGTGTTCGCCTTCTTCGTCATTTCCTTCCTGCACATCGTGGCCGGCGAGCTGGCGCCGAAATCCATGGCCATCCGCAGCCCGGAAAAGCTGGGCCTGTGGTGCGCGGTGCCGCTGTACGGTTTCTACTGGGGCATGTATCCGCTGATCTGGGTGCTCAACGCCAGTTCCAACTGGCTGCAGCGCGTGGCCGGTCTGGGCGCCGGACACGGCCATGACGCCCATTACTCCTCCGACGAGTTGAAGCTGATCCTGCGCGCGGGCAACCAGAACGGCAAGAACGGCAAGTTCACCCGCGACGAGTGGAACGTGCTGACGCAGAGCCTGAATTTCGCCGAGATGGACGTGGCCGACATCATGCGCCCGGCCAGCGAGATCGTCGCCCTGGGCGACGACAAGACGCTGGCGGAGAACCTGGAGATCGTCTACCGCAACCGCTTCTCGCGCTATCCCTATTTCGACGCCGAGCGCCAGCAGGTGCTGGGCCTGGTGCACCTGAAGGACGTGTTCCTGGCGCAGCAGGATGGCCGCGCGATCGCCAACCTGAAGGATTACCTGCGTCCGGTGCAATACCTGTCGCCGGCGTTGCCTGCGCTGGACCTGCTGCGCCGCTTCCGCACCGGTTCGCCGCACTTCGCCATCATCGGCAAGAAGGGCCAGCCGCCGGACGGCTTCATCACGCTGGACAACATGCTGAGCCTGCTGGTGGGCGAGATCCGCGACGAATTCCGCCACAACACCGGCGAATGGACGCGCCAGGACGACGGCACGCTGCTGGGCAAGGGCAGCCTGCCCATCGTCACGCTGGAAAACATGCTGGGCATCGACATCGAATACGACGACAGCATCGATTCGGTGGGCGGCCTGGTGATGGAAAAACTGGGCGATCTGCCCAAGGAAGGCCAGAAGATCGACTTCCCGGCCTTCGACGTGGTGATCAAGCGCATGTCGGGACCCAAGATCGTGCTGGTGAAAATCTATCCGAAGCTGCAGGAACCGCGCGAGTAAGCCGGCGCGCGGACGCCGGATTGCAGATTGCAGATTGCGGTCTGCGCCCCGGCCGGCATCGCGGTTCGCCTCGATGCCACGTCCGGAAATTGCTTGAGCCGGCGTCGCTGCTCTCTTCACCGTCGTCCTGACGCAGGTCAGGACCCAGCGTCTTTCGTCACATGCCGCCGGCGCCTGCGGAGCGCGACGAACGCCACCGCATCCCGGCCTGCGCCGCAATGACGGAGGTCGTGGACGCGAAACCTGATCAACGAAAAACCCGCAAGAAAGAAAAATGCCGCGACGTGCTGAACGTCGCGGCATTTTTTTGTGGCGGCCACAGCCGCCGGGCACATCGGGCAAGAACGATGGATCAGAACCCGATCGTGCGGCCATCCGGATTGCGCGGGTCGGAGAAGCCGTAGAAGCCGTCCTGCTTGATCTGGATGGTCTGGGTGCGGCCCATCGACGGCTGCACGCTGACCTTCTGGCCCTTGTCCTGCAGGATCTTGATGGTGTCGGCCGACAGGCCCTTTTCCACGCGCAGTTGATCCGGCGCCCACTGGTGGTGGATGCGCGGCGTGATGGTGGCTTCGGCCACGTTCATGTCGTGGTCGATCACGTTGAGGATGGTCTGCAGCGTGGTGGTGATGATGCGGCTGCCGCCCGGGCTGCCGGTGACCAGGAAGGGCTTGCCGTCCTTGAGCACGAAGGTGGGCGACATCGACGACAGCGGACGCTTGTACGGGCCGACCGCGTTGGCGTCGCCGCCGACCAGGCCGAAGGCGTTGGGCACGCCCGGCTTGGCCGAGAAGTCGTCCATCTCGTTGTTCAAGGTGATGCCGGTGCCGGTGGCCACGATGCCGCTGCCGAAGTTCAGGTTCAGCGTGTAGGTGGTGGCGACCAGGTTGCCGTCCTTATCGGCGACCGAGAAGTGCGTGGTCTGGTCGCTTTCATAGGGCGCGGGCTGGCCCGGCTTGATCTCGGACGACGGGGTGGCGCGGTCCGGGTTGATCTTCTTGGCCAGTTCGTCGGCGTAGGCGCGCGAGGTCAGGCCCTTGACCGGCACCTTGGTGAAGTACGGGTCGCCCAGGTATTCCGAACGGTCGGCGTAGGCCAGCTTCATGGTCTCGGCCATCAGGTGGATGGTCTGCGCGCTGTCGGCGCCGTATTGCTTCAGCGGGTAGCGTTCCAGGATGTTCATCATCTGGATGATGTGCACCCCGCCCGAGCTCGGCGGCGGCATCGACATCACTTCATAGCCGCGATAGTTGCCGGCCACCGGCACGCGCTCCACCACCTTGTAGTTCTTCAGGTCGTCGGCCGAGATCAGGCCGCCGTGCTTGTCCATCTCGGCCACGATCTTCTTGGCGATGGCGCCGTCATAGAAAGCCTTGGGGCCTTGCTTGGCGATCAGGCGCATGGACTTGGCCAGATCCTTCTGCACCAGCATCTCGCCGGTCTGCAGCGGGCGGCCGTCCTTGAAGAAGATGGCCTTGGAGGATTCCCACTGGCCCAGGTGCTCGCGCTCGGCGGCCAGGATCAGCGCCAGGCTGGGGCTGACCGGATAGCCCTTCTCGGCCAGCTCGATGGCCGGTTGCATCACCTGCGACAGCTTCATGGTGCCGTACTTGGACAGCGCATGCGACAGGCCGGCGACCGTGCCCGGCACGCCGACGGCCAGGTGGGTGTACAGCGAACGGCCGGGCACCACATTGCCCTTGTCGTCCAGGTACATGTTGCGGGTGGCGCGCTGCGGCGCCATCTCGCGGAAGTCCAGCGCCACGTTCTTGCCGGTCTTGGCATCGTGGATCATCATGAAGCCGCCGCCGCCGATGTTGCCCGCGTTGGGCAGCACCACCGCCAGCGCGAAGCCGACCGCAACGCCCGCATCCACCGCGTTGCCGCCCTTCTTCAGGATATCGACGCCGACCTTGGTGGCCAGTTCCTGTTCGGTGGCGACCATGCCGTTCTTGGCAAAGACCGGGCTGATGATGTCGTAGGTGAGGTCGTACTTGACCACCGGCGCCGAGGGCGGGGCGGTGGTCTGGGCAGTGGCCGGCATGAAGGCCAGCGCGCCGCACAGCGGCAGCAATGCCATGGCGGCAGGTTTGCAAAGTCCGGTGAACTTCTGCATGGGGATTCTCCTGATTATCTGGACTTGTTGTAAATGATGAATATTGTTTGTTATTTGCGCCGCCGCCGGCCGCAGGAGGCTGACCGGAGAAGGCACCAGAAGATTGTAGAGTCTGGCTTGCGCCTGTCCAGAGGAATCATTGGCCGGGCGGTGGATTATTGCCCGGCCTTTCGTCCACGCGTGCGCACTATCCCGGCGTCGGCCCCGCGCTCCTTGCGGCTCAGCGGCGTGCGGACGATAGCACTTCTCCCGCGGCGCGGGCAGGGCCAGTGGACATCGTTTTGATGGAGCCAGCTCGGCCGTGGCGCAACGCCAGGCAGACCCGCGGACTGCTCAGGTGCTTTCGCGCACCGCCAGTTCGAAGCCGAGGTCGAGCCGGCCCTTGTCGATCGGCTCGCCCTTGAGCTGGCGGATCAGGAGTTCGGCCGATTGATAGCCGATGTCATAGCGCGGCGTGACCACCGTGGTGATCGACGGCGTGGCGCAGGCGGCCCAGGAGAGATCGTTGAAGCCGGCAATGGCCATGCGCCCCGGCACGCTGATGCCCTGGCGCTGGCATTCGAACAGCGCGCCCAGGGCCAGGTCGTCGTTGCAGCAGAACACCGAATCGCAATCCGGATGCAGTTCCAGCACGCGGCGCAGCAATTGCGCTCCCATGTCCACCGTGGTCGGCAGTGGCAGCAGCACTTCCACGCCGGGATCGATGCCGGCTTCCTGCAAGCCTTTGCGGAATCCTTCGCGGCGTTTCATCATGCGCGGATCGAGCTGGGCCGCCAGGAAGGCGGGGCGGCGATAGCCGCGCTCCACCAGGTGGCGCGCCACCGCATAGCCGGCCCTGGTCTGCGAAAAGCCGACCGAGAATTCGGCATGGCTGCGCCCGAGATCGAACATGCGCACCGCGGGAATCGCGCGGCTCGCCGGACGGGTTTGCAGGATCTCGTGCTGCTCGCTGCTGGACAGCAGGAAGCCGGCCGGCGCATGGGCCAGGTAGGTCGAGATCAGTTGTTCTTCCTTGTCGCGCGCATAGCCGGTTTCGCCGATCAGGAACTGATAGCCGGCGCCGGCCAGGTAATCGCGGATGCCCGATAGCGTTTCGATGAACACCGCATTGGTCAGCGACGGCACCAGCACCGCCACCACCTGAGAACGGGCCGAGGCCAGCGTGGCGGCGGCCTGGTTGGGCACGTAGCCCAGCCGGTCGATCGCCGCGAAGATGCGCGCGCGCGACTGCTCCTGCACCAGGGCCGGCGTCTTCAGCGCGCGCGAGACCGTCATCGGGCTCACGCCGGCCTCGGCCGCGACGTCGATGATGGTGACGCGGCCGGTGGCGCGGCTGCCTTTGGGGAGGGATGCGGTCGGCTTGTTCTTTACTGCGCGCTGGCTCATGGCAGGTGGCTATTTTCGATGTGGCGACATGATACTCCGCTCGCATGCGCGCCGCGACGCCAGCCGTTGCCGACGTTCAATTTTCTTGCGCGGAGCTTCTCTTGTCGTGCCGCAGCGCAGCACAACAAGTGTTTGACCGGTGCGAAATGTTAGCGTTATCATCGCGCCCCATGTTAACGCTAACATCCGAACCTCCGGGAACACGGCGGCGCTGTCGGCGAAGGCATACCACACTCAAGAAGCAACGCAGCCGTGTTTGACCCCATGGCCGCGTTTACAAACAACAATAGAACGCATTTCATCAATAGACGTGAGTGCGAGCGAGTCCCGTTTGGGATGAGGTGCGAAGGCGCCAATGTGGGTCAAGACTGGACGTCTTGACCCACATTCGTAACGCTGCAATTCGCCCAAACGGGCCGCTCCCTACGGGTTCTGCCCAGCAAGGGCGCTGGCCGCGTTGCGCTCCTTGCGTGTGGCACCGCCACACGACGCGTCGTGCGCCTTGCCAGCGTCCTTGCTGGGCAGAACGCATCTCACGGCGATTGAGGAAATGCGTTCCACGCAGATAGTGCAGACGAATGCGCCGACCATGCCTGCGCGGCTGCCGGAGACGTTCGCCCCGACGCCTTGAGCGCCATGGGCCAGTCGCCGCGGCCACGCGAGCCGGTTGCGCGCCGTCGGCTATCGGCATATGGAGATCACCATGCTGGGCATGAGCCACGACGCTACACTGCTGTTCAACGCCGTCATCGCGATCCTCGCGCTGATCCTGATGATCACGCGCCTGCGCATCCACCCCTTCATCGCGCTGACGATTACTTCCGGCTTTCTTGGCCTGATCTCCGGCATGCCGCTGCCCAAGATCGTCAAGTCCTTCCAGGACGGCTTCGGCGGCGTGCTCGGTTTCGTCGGCATCGTGCTCGGGCTGGGCACCATGCTGGGCAAGCTGATGGCCGAGTCCGGCGGCGCCGACCAGATCTCGCAGACGCTGGTGCGCGCCTTCGGCCGCGAGCGCGTGCACTGGGCCATGATGATGGGCGCCTTCCTGGTCGGCATCCCGCTGTTCTTCGAAATCGGCTTCGTGCTGCTGATCCCGCTGGTGTTCATCGTGGCGCGCCGCTCGGGCGTGCCGCTGTTCAAGATCGGCATCCCCATGCTGGCCAGCCTGTCGGTGATGCACGGCCTGGTGCCGCCGCATCCGGGCCCGCTGCTGGCGATCGGCATCTTCGGCGCCGACATCGGCAAGACCATCTTCTACGGCCTGATCGTCGGCCTGCCGACGGTCATCATCGCCGGCCCGATGTTCGGTTCCTTCATCTCCAGGTATGTGGACATCAAGCCTTCCGACGAGCTGATGGCGCAGCTGGCGCGCGAACCGCAGACCAAGAACCTGCCGGGCTTCGCCGTGACCCTGATCACCGTGCTGTCGCCGGTGTTCCTGATGCTGCTCAAGACCTTCGTCGATGTCGCCCTGCCGGAAGGCCACGCCATGCGCGACCTGATGGACTTCATCGGCAATCCCATCGTGGCCCTGCTGGCGGCGCTGCTGCTGGCGATCTGGACCTTCGGCCTGGCGCGCGGCTTCACCCGTCAACAAGTGCTCAAGTTCGTGGACCAGAGCCTGGCCCCGACCGCGGCCATCGTGCTGATCATCGGCGCCGGCGGCGGCTTCAAGCAGATGCTGGTGAATTCCGGCGTGGGCACCGCCATCGGTGAGCTGGCCGTGCATGCGCAGATCTCGCCGCTGCTGCTGGCCTGGTTCGTGGCCGGCGTGATCCGCGTGGCCACCGGTTCGGCCACCGTGGCCACAATCACCGGCGCCGGCATCGTGGCCCCGCTGGTGGCGTTGATCCCCGGCACCAACAAGGAATTGCTGGTGCTGGCCACCGGCGCCGGCTCGCTGATCCTGTCGCACGTGAACGATGCGGGCTTCTGGCTGGTCAAGGAATATTTCAACATGAGCGTGGGCGAAACCTTCAAGACCTGGACGGTGATGGAAACCCTGATTTCGGTTGTTGCTATCATCTTCATCATGTTGCTTAACCTGGTCGTATAACGCACAGACGATAGTCTCGCCCGGCCTGCGCGCCGGGCGTTTTGCCATAAAGGAAACACCATGTCCGCCACTCCCCGCTACATGCTCGGCGTCGATCTCGGCACCACCAGCACCAAGACCGTCGTCTTCACCCTCGATGGCAAGGTGGTGGCCCAGCACGCGGAGGAGTACCCGGTGCTGTGCACCGAGCCCGGCATGGCCGAGCAAGACCCGCAACAGATCTACGAGGCGGCGCTGGGTTCCATCGCCGGCGCCATCAAGGCCGCCAAGGCGGCGCCGCAAGACATCGCGCTGCTGTCCTTCAGTGCCGCCATGCACAGCGTGATCGCGCTGGACGCCGACAACGGTCTGCTCTCCAACAGCATCACCTGGGGCGATATCCGCGCCTCGGTCTGGGCCGAGCGCATCAAGAAGGAGCACGACGGCAACGCCATCTATCGCCGCACCGGCACGCCCATCCATCCGATGTCGCCGCTGTGCAAGCTGATGTGGATGCGCCACGAGAAACCGGAAGTCTTCAACCAGGCCGCGCGCTTCGTCGGCATCAAGGAATACGTGCTGTTCCGCCTGTTCGGCGAGTGGGTGGTGGACTATTCCATCGCCTCCGCCACCGGCATGTTCAACCTGCGCGAGCTGGCCTGGGACAAGGAGGCGCTGGCCCTGCTCAAGGTCGATCCCGCGCAGTTGCCCAAGCCGGTGCCGACCACTTACCGCATGCCGCAGCTGGATGCGCAGGCCGCGCAGCGCCTGGGCCTGGCGACCGACACGCCGTTCATCATCGGCGCCAACGACGGCGTGCTGTCCAACCTCGGCGTGAACGCCATCGAGACCGGCCACGTGGCGGTCACCATCGGCACCTCCGGCGCCATGCGCACCGTGATCGATCAGCCGCTGACCGATCCCCATGGCCGCCTGTTCTGCTATGCGCTCACCGAGAAGCACTGGGTGGTCGGCGGCCCGGTCAACAACGGCGGCAACATCTTCCGCTGGGTGCGCGACGAGCTGGCGACGGCCGAAGCCGCGGCCGCGCGCGAGGAGGGCGTCGATCCCTACGAGGCGCTCACGCGCATCGCCGACAAGGTCACGCCGGGCGCCGAAGGCCTGCTGTTCCATCCCTTCATGGCGGGCGAGCGCGCGCCGCTGTGGAACGCCGACCTGCGTGGCTCCTTCTTCGGCCTGGGCCTGCACCACGGCAAGCACCACATGATCCGCGCGGCGCTGGAAGGCGTGATCTTCAATCTCTACAGCATCCTGCCGGCGCTGGAAGACCTGGTCGGCCCCACCAAGCGCATGATGGCCACCGGCGGCTTCGCCCGCTCGGCGCTGTGGCGCCAGATGATGGCCGACATCTTCAACCGCGAAGTGATGGTGCCGGAGAGCGTGGAATCGTCCTGCCTGGGCGCGGCCGTGCTGGGCGCATGGGCGCTGGGCCTGGTGCCCTCGCTGTCGGTGATCTCGGACATGGTCGGCTCCACCCATCACCACGCGCCCGAATCCGAGGCGGTCAAGGTGTACGGCCGCTTGCAACCGATCTTCGCCGCCATTCCGGCCAAGCTGGAAGCCGAGTACCACGCCATCGCCGCGTTCCAGCGCGAGATGGTCAAACCGAAATAACAATACCCACCTGTCACATCAACCACCGACAACAGGAGACCGCATGACTGTGAAGACTACGGCGCTGCCCGCAGGCCTGAAGGAATTTTCCCTGGAGGGCAAGCTGGCCCTGATCACCGGATCGTCCGGCGGCATCGGCCTGGCGCTGGCGCGCGGCATGGCGCAGGCCGGCGCGGCCATCGTCCTCAACGGACGTGACGCCGGCAAGCTGGCCCAGGTGGCGCAGCAACTGCGCGACGAGGGCCACACCGTCCACGAATCGAGCTTCGACGCCACCTCCAGCGAGGCGGTCAAGGCGGCGGTGCAACGGATCGAGGCCGAGATCGGCGCCATCGACGTCCTGGTCAACAACGCCGGCATCCAGCGCCGCAATCCGCTGGAAGAGTTCAAGGAATCCGACTGGCACGACCTGATCAACACCAACCTCAACAGCGTGTTCTACGCCGCCCAGGCCGTGGCGCGCCACATGATCCCGCGCGGCCGCGGCAAGATCGTCAACATCTGTTCGGTGCAGAGCGAACTAGGCCGTCCCGGCATTGCACCCTATACCGCCACCAAGGGCGCGGTGAAGATGTTCACCAAGGGCATGGCGATCGACTGGGGCAAGTACGGCATCCAGGTCAACGGCCTCGGCCCCGGCTATTTCAAGACCGAGATGAACATGGCGCTGGTCAACGACGCCAAGTTCACCGACTGGCTGGTCGGCCGCACGCCGTCGCGCCGCTGGGGCGACGTCGAGGACCTGGTGGGCGCCGCGGTCTTCCTGGCCAGTGATGCCTCGCGCTTCGTCAACGGCCACATCCTTTACGTCGACGGCGGCGTCACCGCCACGCTCTGACCCTTCACACCATCTCGGGAGACCCTCATGCAACAAGGCATTGTCATCCATGCGCCGCACGACCTGCGCATCCAGGAACTGGAAACCGGCGAACTGCAGCCGCAGCAACTGAAAGTCAAGGTCAAGGCCGGCGGCATCTGCGGCTCGGACCTGCACTACTACCATCACGGCGGCTTCGGCGTGGTGCGCATCAAGGAACCGATGGTGCTGGGCCATGAAGTCTCGGGCCAGATCGCCGAAGTCGGTTCGGGCATCGCCGACATCCAGCCCGGCACGCGCATCGCGATCTCGCCCAGCCGCCCCTGCGGCGCCTGCAAGTACTGCCAGGAAGGCAAGCAGAACCATTGCCTGGACATGCGCTTCTACGGCAGCGCCATGCGCACGCCGCACGTGCAGGGCGCGTTCCGCCAGGAGATCGTGATCGAGCGCGCCCAGGCCCACATGGTAGCCGACCACGTCAGCGACGGCGAGGCCGCCATGGCCGAGCCGTTGTCGGTGGCGCTGCACGCGGTGCGCCGCGCCGGCCCGCTGGTCGGCAAGCGCGTGCTGGTGACCGGTTGCGGCCCGATCGGCGCGCTGGTGGTGATCGCCGCCCGCCGCGCCGGCGCGCTGGAAGTGGTGGCCACCGACGTGGCCAGGATGCCGCTGGAAACCGCGCTCAAGGTCGGCGCCGACCGCGCCATCAACATGGCCGAGACACCCGACGCCCTGAAGGCCTATGCCGCCGACAAGGGCAGCTTCGACGTCCTGTTCGAAGCCAGCGGCAACGAACGTGCCTTGGTCGGCGCGCTGGAAGCGTTGCGCCCGCAAGCCATCATCGTGCAGGTGGGATTGGGCGGCGACATCAACTTCCCGGCCAATCTGCTGGTGGGCAAGGAGCTGGACTGGCGCGGCGCCTTCCGCTTCCATGAGGAATTCGCAATGGCGGTGGAGTTGATGAACAAGAAGCTGGTGGATGTGAAGCCGCTGATTTCGGCGACCTATCCCATCGAGAAGTCGGTGGAGGCGTTCGAGATCGCCGGCGATCGCTCGAAGATGATGAAGGTGCAGATCAGCTTTGCCTGATCCTGGTGGGGCATTGCCATGAAAAAATCCCGGCTATGTGCCGGGATTTTTTGTTCTTGCGGTAAGGTGGGGCGGGACCGTCGTGGTGTCCGCGCAATGACGGCAGTCCTTTGACCGACGCGGGATCCGACCTTTGCCGGGATGACGGCGGTAACAAAGTGGCCGTCGGTCAGAGAGGCGTCGATCGCGGGAAGAATGTCAACGGTCTTCCCATGTTCTCCGTCATCCTGACGAAGGGCAGGCGCCGGCGTCTTCCGTCGCGCCATCCCGTCCCGAACGCAGCCAACCAAGCTTATTTCAGCGCCTCGACAATCTGCTCCAGCTTCACCGCGTCCGCGGCAAACTGGCGGATGCCTTCGGCCAGCTTTTCGGTCGCCATCGCATCGGCATTCAGCGCCAGGCGGAAGGCTTTCTCGTCCAGCGACACGCGCTCGATGTCGGCGGCCTGGGCGGCATCCTTGCTCAGCTTGCGTTCCACCGGGGCATCGCTGTCGGCCAGCTTTTGCAGCAAATCCGGGCTGATGGTCAGCAGGTCGCAGCCGGCCAGTTCGACGATCTGCGAAGTGTTGCGGAAGCTGGCGCCCATCACTTCGGTGGCGTAGCCGAACTTGCGGTAATAGTGATACACGGCCTTCACCGATTGCACGCCCGGATCGTCGGCGCCGGTGTATTCCTGGCCGGTGGACTTCTTGAACCAGTCGTAGATGCGGCCGACGAAGGGCGAGATCAGCTGCACTTGCGCTTCGGCGCAGGCGATCGCCTGGGGCAGCGAGAACAGCAGGGTCAGGTTGCAGCGGATGCCTTCCTTTTCCAGGATCTCGGCGGCGCGGATGCCTTCCCAGGTGGAGGCGATCTTGATCAGCACGCGCTCGCGCTGGATACCGGCCGCTTCATACAGGCGGATCAGTTCGCGGCCCTTGGCGACAGTGCCTTCGGTGTCGAAGGACAGGCGAGCGTCGGTCTCGGTCGAGACGCGACCGGGGATCAGCTTCAGGATTTCCAGGCCGAAAGCGATCAGCAGGCGGTCGATGATCTCGTCGGTGGTCTTGCCGGCATGGGCCTTGACCACGTTTTCCAGCAGCGGCTTGTACTCGTCCTTCTGCACCGCCTTCAGGATCAGCGAGGGATTGGTGGTGGCGTCCTGCGGCGCGAAGGCTTTCATCGCCTGGAAATCGCCGGTGTCGGCCACGATGGTGGTGTACTGCTTCAACTGGTCAAGCTGGCTCATGGGAAGTCCTGTTGCAAAGTTGGAAGGATGATTCAATAGCCACATTGTACGCAATCGCGCGCGGCTGTCTGTCGGCGGCTGGCTGATCCTTGATCCCTGACCCGGTAGGGTGTCAGCGGAAGAAGGAGTCGAATTGCATGTCGAACTTCTGCAGCGACTTCTGCGCGTTCTGCATCTTCTTGCGGAATTCCGGGCCGCGCCGCAGCGCCAGGCCGACCGCCAGGATGTCGATCACCACCAGGTGCGCCAGGCGCGCCGAGATCGGCGTATAGGGATCGATGTTGAAGGACAGGTCGATCGGCACCAGCACCGTGGCCAGTTCGGCCAGCGGCGTGCCGGACGGGCCCAGCACGATGATGTCGGCGCCGCCCTTGCGCGCCAGCTGGATGGAACGCAGCAGCGCCGCGTTGCCGCCGCGCTGCGAGATCGCCACCACGCAGTCGCCGGCCTTGAGCAGCGAGGCCGCGATACTGTGGATGTGCGGGTCGGAGTAGGCCACGGTGGGCACGCCGGAGCGGAAGAACTTGTGCTGGGCGTCGTTGGCCACGATACCCGAGGTGCCCTGGCCATAGAACTCGATCTTGTTGGCGCGCGCCAGCACATCCAGCGCCAGCTGGATGGCGTCCGGGTTGAGGTGGTTGCGCAGGTCCAGCAGGGTGTTGATCGAGCGGCTGCAGATCTTGTTGACCAGGTCGGCCGCGAGGTCGTCCTGGGCCAGCGTCTCGTCCGCGCCCGGCAGCGCCAGCGCCAGGCTTTGCGCCAGCTTCAGCTTGAAGTCGTGCCAGCCTTCGTAACCGATGGCGCGGCAGAAGCGGATCACGGTCGGCTCCGAGACTTCCGCGTTCTTGGCCAGCGCCGTCAGGTTCTCCGCCAACGCCAGTTGCGGATTGGCGAGGATGGTCGCGGCCACCTTCTTCTCCGACTTGGAGAGGGAGTTGATGTGGGTGCGGATGGAGTCGAGCAGCATGGACATGATGCGGGGCCTTCAGCGCTCCGTCAGACCTCGGGCAGCGCTTCTTCGCGCCATTGCAGGCCGTCGCGGCCGATCAGGGCGCTCGCGGCGGCCGGGCCCCAGGTGCCGGCGTTGTACGGAATCGGATCGGCTTCCTGTTGCTCCCAGTGATTGAGGATGGGCTCCACCCATTCCCAGGCGGCTTCCAGCTCGTCGCTGCGCATGAACAGGGTCAGGTGGCCGCGCAGCACGTCCAGCAGCAGGCGCTCGTAGGCATCCATGCGCGGGGTCTTGAATTTCTCGCGGAAGTCCAGTTCCAGCTCCACCGGGCGCAGGCGCATGCCGTCGCCGGGCTGCTTGGCCATCAGGTTCATGTGCAGGCCTTCGTCGGGCTGCAGGCGGATCACCAGGCAGTTCGGGGTGTCGTTCTGGTGCGCGAAGATCGAATGCGGCACGCTCTTGAAGCGCACCACGATTTCCGCCAGCGAGTCGGCCATGCGCTTGCCGGTACGCAGGTAGAAAGGCACGCCGGCCCAGCGCCACGTATCGATCTCGGCCTTGACGGCGACGAAGGTCTCGGTGCGCGAATCGGGGTTGGCGTCGGCTTCCTTGCGGTAGCCCGGCACCGCCACGCCGTTGACGTGGCCGGCGCGGTACTGGCCGCGCACCACGTTCATGGCCAGCGTGGTAGGGCTGAAACGCTTGAGCGAGCGCAGCACCTTCAGTTTCTCGTCACGCACGGCGTCGGCGGAATTCGACACCGGCGGTTCCATGGCCACGATACACAGCAGTTGCAGCAGGTGGTTCTGCAGCATGTCGCGCAGCGCGCCGGAGGTGTCGTAGTAGTCGAAGCGGCCGCCCACGCCGAGCTCTTCGGCGATGGTGATCTGTACATCGGAAATCCATTCGCGGCGCCACAGCGGTTCGAACAGCACGTTGCCGAAGCGCAGCGCCAGCAGGTTCTGCACGGCTTCCTTGCCGAGATAGTGGTCGATACGGAAGATCTGCGATTCCTGGAAGAAGCGGCCGACCTTGGCGTTGATGTCGCGCGCGCTGGCCAGGTCGCGGCCCAGCGGCTTTTCCAGCACCACGCGCGAGGCCGGCGTCACCAGCCCGGCCTTGGACAGGTTCTCGCAGATCGAGGCGAACAGGCTGGGCGGCGTGGCCAGGTAGAACACGCGCGGCAGGCCTTCGATATTGCGCAGGGCGTCTTTCAGGTGGTCGAAGCTGGCGCCTTCCTTGGCGTTGACCGAGGCGTATTGCAGGCGGCCGCAGAAACGCTCCCAGACGGCGGCGTTCATGTTGGATGCCGGCACGTGCGGTTTGGAGTCCTTCTCCACCACCTGCAGGAATTCTTCCTTGCTCTTGTCGTCGCGGCCGATGCAAATGATGCGCGCCTCGGGCGGCAGGTCATTGGCGCGGTCGCGCGCGTACAGCGCCGGCAGCAGCTTGCGCATCGACAGGTCGCCGGTGCCGCCGAATAAAACCAGATCGAAATCGGAAATAGCCATGATGAGATATCGGTTCGTATGCGTTGATGGAGGCGCGTCGCGCCGGGTCATTGCTGCGTCGTTTCAGCGGCCTTGCTGCGCCTGTTTCGCCAGGGAAATCAGGGCGTTGGTGGAGGCGTCGTGCAGGGCCGGGTCGGGCTCCGCCGTCAGTTCTCCGTGGATCGTTTTCGCCAGCACCTTGCCCAGTTCCACGCCCCACTGGTCGAAACTGTTGATGCCCCAGATCGCGCCTTGCACGAAGGTCTTGTGCTCGTACAGCGCAATCAGCGAACCGAGGGTTTGCGGGCTCAGCTCGGGCAGCACGAGGGTGTTGCTGGGACGGTTGCCGTCGAAGGTTTTGTGCGGCAAAAGCGCGTTCAGTTCCGCATCGTCCAGGCCTTGCTTGCGCAGGTCGGCGCGCACCTCGCCGGCGTCCTTGCCGCGCATGAAGGCTTCCGACTGCGCGAAGCAGTTGGCCAGCAGCACGTCGTGGTGGCCGGCGATGCCGTGCGAGGGCTTGAGCACCGCGATGAAATCGATGGGGGTGACGTCGGTGCCCTGATGCAGCAACTGGAAGAAGGCGTGCTGGCCGTTGGTGCCGACGTCGCCCCAGATGAACGGGCAGGTCGCCACGCCCACCGGCGTGCCGTCGCGCGTGATGCGCTTGCCGTTGCTTTCCATGTCCAGTTGCTGGAGATAAGCCGGGAAGTAGCGCAGCCACTGATGATACGGCGCGATGGACAGCGATTCGCTGTTGAAGAAGTTACGGTTCCAGATGCCGATCAACGCCTGGATCACCGGCATGTTGGCTTCCAGCGGCGCCTCGCGGAAATGGCGATCCATCTCGTGGGCGCCGGCCAGGAAGCCGGCGAAATTCTCGAAGCCGACCATCAGCGCCACCGGCAGGCCGATCGCCGACCATACCGAATAGCGGCCGCCGACCCAGTCCCAGAACGGGAACATGTTGTCGGGATCGATGCCGAAGGCGGCCACTTCCTTGCTGTTGGTCGAGACCGCCACGAAATGGCGCGCCAGGTCGGCCTCTTTGCCGTGGCGCAGGAACCAGGCGCGCGCCGACTGGGCGTTGAGCATGGTTTCCTGGGTCGTGAATGTCTTGGAGGCAACGATGAACAGGGTTGTCTCGGGATCAACCTTGGACAGCACTTCGTCCAGGTCGTGGCCATCCACGTTGGAGACGAAGTGCGCCGTCAGGCGCGCATGGCCGTACTGGCGCAGTGCGGTGCACACCATCTGCGGGCCGAGGAAGGAGCCGCCGATGCCGATGTTGACGATGTCGGTGATCTCGCGCCCGGTATGGCCGCGCCACTGGCCGCCGCGCACCCGTTCGGAGAACGCGCGCATATGCGCCAGCACGGCTTGAACGTCCGCGCCGACCTGCTGTCCATCCACCTGCACGGTACAGGCGCCGGCCGGTGCGCGCAGGGCCGTGTGCAAGACCGCGCGATGTTCGGTAAAGTTGATCTTCTCGCCGCCGAACATGGCGTCGCGCAGCGCTTCCACGCCGCGCTCGCGCGCCAGGCTCAGCAGCAGGGACAGCGTCTCGGATTCGATGCGGTTCTTGGAGTAGTCCAGCAGCAGGCCGGCGGCGCGCACGGACATGCGCTCGAAACGGTCGGGCTGCTGCGCGAACAGGTCGCGCATGTGCCAGTGGACGGCCTCGGCATGGTGTTGCTGCAGAGCCTTGAATGCGGCCGTGTCGGTCAGGGCGGTGGTGTGCATGTGTCTTCTGTCTGTTGGCTGCCGCGGCTTCGCATGTCTTGCCCGGAGTGGCTGCATCGGGTGCAGGCGCGCCGGCCGCGATACGTATTCTTAGTGCAACGGCCAGACTATACATCAATTGCAGCCGGAATGGTAATTTCACTACAGTTTATGACGGCGCCGTGACAAGATCCGATATTGTCGTGTTTTGGCGCCGGAATGCTGACTGATAAGGCTTTTGGCTGCTTTTTGTAACGTCCATGAAAAATCACGGCATCGCGGTACAGCGCGGCAGTCTAAGTGTATGATTTCATTCGATGAAAATTGTGTAGTAAAATTACATTGTTAACGCTAACAGGAAACCGACAATGCCTCTCAACGCTACCTTAGCCAGCGTCACCCGACGCATCGCCGAACGTAGCCGTCCCTACCGGACCGCCTACCTCGAACGACTGGAAGCGGCCCGCCGCAAGGGCGCACAGCGCGGCGCGCTGGCCTGCACCAACCTGGCCCACGGCTTCGCCGCCTTCCCGGCGAACGACAAACTCAAGTTGAAGGAAGACAAGGCGCCCTCGCTGGCCATCGTCTCCGCCTATAACGACATGCTCTCGGCGCACCAGCCGTTCGAGCGTTTCCCGCAGATCATCAAGGACGCCGCGCGCGAAGCCGGCGCGGTGGCGCAGTTCGCCGGCGGCACGCCGGCCATGTGCGACGGCGTGACCCAGGGCCAGACCGGCATGGAAATGTCGCTGTTCTCGCGCGACGCCATCGCCATGGCGGCCGCCATCGCGCTGTCGCACAACATGTTCGACGCCGCGCTGTATCTGGGCGTGTGCGACAAGATCGTGCCGGGCCTCTTGATCGGCGCGCTGCACTTCGGCCACCTGCCGGCGGTGTTCGTGCCGGCCGGTCCGATGACCAGCGGCATGAGCAACAGCGACAAGGTCAAGATCCGCCAGCTTTACACCGCTGGCAAGATCGGCCGCGCCGAGCTGCTGGAAGCCGAATCCAAGTCGTATCACGGCGCCGGCACCTGCACCTTCTACGGCACCGCCAACAGCAATCAGATGCTGATGGAAGCGATGGGCCTGCACCTGCCGGGCGCCGCCTTCATCACGCCCAATACCCCGCTGCGCGACGCGCTGACCGCGGCTGCCGCCAAGCAGGCCGCGAAGATCACCGACCTCGGTTCGCAATACACTCCGGTGGGCCGCATGATCGACGAGAAGGCCATCGTCAACGCCATCGTGGCGCTGCACGCCACCGGCGGCTCGACCAACCACACCCTGCACCTGGTGGCGATCGCCAAGGCGGCCGGCATCGTGATCGACTGGGACGACTTCGACAAGCTGTCGGCCGTGGTGCCGCTGGTGACCAAGATCTACCCCAACGGCACGGCCGACGTGAACCACTTCCACGCCGCCGGCGGCACCGGCTTCGTGATGCGCGAGCTGATCGACGCCGGCCTGATGCACGACGACGTCACCACCATCCTCGGCCAGGGCCTGCGCCAGCACTGCAAGGAGCCGATGCTGGAGGCCGAAGGCAAGGATGGCCGTCCCGGCACCGTGGTGTGGCAGGACGTGCCCGAGAAGAGCGGCGACGACGGCGTGCTGGGCACGGTCGCCAAGCCGTTCTCTGCGGATGGCGGCCTGAAGCTGTTGCAAGGCAACCTCGGCCGCGCCGTGATCAAGATCTCCGCCGTCAAGCACGAGCACCGCGCGGTGCAGGCGCCGGCGATGGTGTTCCATTCGCAGGAAGCCTTCATGGCGGCCTTCAAGGCCGGCGAGCTGGACCGCGACTTCGTCGCCGTGATCACCTTCCAGGGCCCGCGCGCCAACGGCATGCCGGAACTGCACGCGCTGACCCCGGCGCTGGGCATCCTGCAGGACAAGGGCCGCCATGTCGCGCTGGTCACCGATGGCCGCATGTCGGGCGCATCGGGTAAAGTGCCGGCCGCGATCCACGTCACGCCCGAAGTGCTGGGCGGCGGTCCGCTGGGCCGGGTGCGCGACGGCGACATGATCCGCCTGGATGCCGAGGCCGGCGTGCTGGAAGCGCTGGTGCCGCAAGCCGAGTGGGATGCGCGCGAGCAGGATGTGTCCGACCTGTCGGGCAACCAGCACGGCATGGGCCGCGAATTGTTCAGCATGTTCCGCAACACGGTGGGTACGGCGGAAGAGGGCGGCGCCACTTTCGGCCTGCCGCCGATTTTTGAGAAAGAGAAAGCAACGGTATGAAGACCACACTGGAAATCATGCGCGCCTCGCCGGTCATCCCGGTGATCGCGATCGACAAGTTCGAACACGCCATTCCTTTGGCCCGTGCGCTGGTCGCCGGCGGCATCCGCGTGCTGGAAATCACGCTGCGTACCGAGCACGGCCTGCCGGCCATCCGCGCCATCGCCGAGTCGGTGCCGGACGCCATCGTCGGCGTCGGCACGCTGACCGCGCCGGAAGAATTCGCCGCCTCGCGCGATGCGGGCGCGGTGTTCGGCGTCTCGCCGGGCCTGACGCCGGCGCTGATCGAAGCCGCCAGGACCAGCGGCCTGCCGCTGCTGCCGGGCGTGATGACGCCCTCCGAAGTGATGGCCGCGCGCGAAGCCGGCTTCCGCCAGTTGAAGCTGTTCCCGGCGGTGCCGGCCGGCGGCATCGGCATGCTCAACGGCATCGCCGGCCCGCTGGGCGATGTGGCGTTCTGCCCGACCGGCGGCATCTCGCAGGAAACCGCGCCGCAATTCCTGGCCTGCAAGAACGTGGTCTGCGTGGGCGGCTCCTGGCTGACCCCGAAGGCGGCGATCGAAGCCGGCGACTGGGACAAGATCACCGAACTGGCCAAGGCGGCCAGCGCACTGAAAAAAGCCTGACGCCGGAGCGTTTGCCAAATGAAACGGGCGGTACCGACATCCTCGGTACCGCCCGTTTTTCATGCAGAGCGGGTCCGCTCAGGTCGATCGTGTTACTTTCGTGTTACTTTCGTGTTACTTGCCGTTCTGCATCTGCAATGGCGGCTGCGCTTCCTGCTTGATGCGGTAAGCGACCACCAGCAGCAAGATGCCCAGCACGATCATCGGCACTGACAACATCTGGCCGGCCGAGATGGTGAAGCCGGCGAAGTGGACTTCGTAGTCGGGCACGCGGAAGTATTCGGTGAAGAAGCGCGCGCAGCCGTACAGCAGCGAGAACATGCCGGCCACCGCCATGCGCGGGCGCGGCTTGCGGGCGAAGAACCACAGGATGATGAACAGCAGGATGCCGTCCACCAGCATCTGGTAGATCGGCGACGGATGGCGCGGGATGTTGTCCACATTGGGCCAGATCATGGCCCAGGGCAGTGATGGATCGGCCGGGCGGCCCGGCAGTTCGGCGTTGATGAAGTTGCCCAGGCGGCCGGCGGCGTAGCCCAGCGGCACCATGGGGGCGATGAAATCCATGATGTCCATCAGGTTGCGGCCGCGCTTGCGGCCCCAGAACCACATCGCCAGCAGCACCCCGAGGAAGCCGCCGTGGAAGGACATGCCGCCCTTCCAGACCGCGATCATGTCGGCCGGATGGGCAAAGTAATAGGCCGGGTTGTAGAACAGGATCTCGCCCAGGCGGCCGCCCAGCACCACCCCCAGCACTCCGTAGAACAGCATGTCGTCCAGGTCTTCCTTCTTCCAGCCGACCGCGGCGATATGCGGCTGCTTGATGCGCAGGCGGCCCAGCGCGATGAATTGCGCGAACGCCAGCAGGTACATCAGTCCGTACCAGTGGACGGCCAGCGGCCCGATCTGGACCGCGATCGGGTTGGGCATGGGGTGGATCAGCATGAGTTTGATCTTTCTGTTGTTGGGCGGGACGGCGCTTGGAGCCCGGCTTGCTGCGCAAGTTTCCGGCGGGTTCAGGAAGGGGTATCCAATAGCTCCAGCAGGGCGCGCAGCACGGTGGACTGGCTGTCGCGCCGCCAGGCCAGGCCGGTCTGGATTTCCGGCGCCGGATCCGACAGCCGGCGGTAATCGACCCTGGGGCGTTTCAGGTTCGACACGGATTGTGGCACAAGCGCCATTCCCATGCCAGCCGACACCAGGCCGACGATGGTTTGCATCTGTATCGCTTCCTGGCCGATGTGCGGCGTGACGCCGGCATCGCGGAAGCACGACAGGATGGTGTCGTGAAAGGCCGGCGAGATGCGGCGCGGGAAGATGATCAGCGGCAGCTCGCGCAGGCTCTTGAGCGAGACCGCGCCGCGCGCGCGCACCGCGCCCTCGGGCAGGGCGGCGATCAGCGGCTCCGATAGCACCGGGCGGCAGTCCAGCAGCGCCGCCGCCTTTTCGGGCAGCGGCGGCAGCAGCAGGCCGGCGTCGATCTTGCCTTGCATCAGATCTTCCAGCTGGATGTCGGTGGTGGCCTCGCGCAGGTCGATCTGCACCTGCGGATAGCGGGCGCGGAAGCGCTGCAGCAGCGGCGGCAGGATGCTGTAGTCGGCGGTTGAGATGAAGGACAGCGACAGCAGGCCCGAGGCCCCGCTGGCCGCGCGCCGCGCCAGGTCGGGCAGGGCGGACGCCTGTTGCAGGATGCGCTGGGCTTCCGGCAGCAGGGCCAGGCCGGCCGGCGTCAGCGCCACGCTGCGCTTGGTGCGCAGGAACAGCGGCGTGCCCAGCATGTCTTCCAGCGCCGCGATGGCCTGGGACAGCGGCGGCTGCGTCATGTGCAGGCGGGCGGCGGCGCGGCCGAAGTGCTTTTCTTCGGCGACGGCGGCGAAATAGCGCAGTTGGCGCAGTTCCAGGCGGGGATCGGTGGACATGGGACTGATATGCGTAGCGAATGAGTCTGCAACGAATAATATATTTGACACGCGCCACCCCGCAAGGCAAGCTGGCCGCAGCCAGAACTCCTTCCCTGCCTGCCCGTGCGCTTGCGCCGCGGCCCGGCGCGACGACAAGACGATAACAAAGTCGAGAGTTCCCGCCAGATATCCTGGCCGAACCGGAAGGATGCGCAGTGTCCACCCGCTTTGCCGTGTTCACCGAGGAGACCCGCCATGCCATACAACCGCCGTTCCAGGAATATCACCGAAGGCGTTTCGCGCAGCCCCAACCGTTCGATGTATTACGCCCTTGGCTATGAAAAGGGCGACTTCGACAATCCCATGATCGGCGTGGCCAACGGCCATTCCACCATCACGCCTTGCAATGCCGGTCTGCAGAAGCTGGCCGACGTGGCCATCGCGGCGATCCGCGATGCCGGCGCCAATCCGCAGGTGTTCGGCACGCACACCATTTCCGACGGCATGTCCATGGGGACCGAGGGCATGAAGTATTCGCTGATCTCGCGCGAGGTCATCGCCGATTGCATCGAAACCGCGGTCAACGGCCAGTGGATGGACGGCGTGGTGGTGATCGGCGGCTGCGACAAGAACATGCCGGGCGGCATGATCGCGCTGGCGCGCAGCAACGTGCCTGGGATCTACGTCTATGGCGGCACCATCAAGCCGGGCAAGTGGAAGGGCAAGGACCTGACCATCGTCTCGGCGTTCGAAGCGGTGGGCGAGTTCTCGGCCGGCCGCATGTCGCAGGAAGACTTCGACGGCATCGAGCGCAACGCCTGTCCGTCCACCGGTTCCTGCGGCGGCATGTACACCGCCAATACCATGTCGTCCTCCTTCGAGGCGCTCGGCATGGCGCTGCTGTATTCCTCCACCATGGCCAATCCCGACGACGAAAAGGACGGTTCCTCGGCCGAATCGGCGCGCGTGCTGGTGGAAGCGGTGAAGAAGGACATCAAGCCGCGCGACATCATCACCCGCCAGTCCATTGAAAACGCCGTCACGCTGATCATGGCCACCGGCGGCTCCACCAATGCGGTGCTGCATTACCTGGCGATCGCCCACGCCGCGGAGGTCGAGTGGAGCATCGACGACTTCGAGCGCATGCGCAAGAAGGTGCCGGTGATCTGCGATCTCAAGCCTTCCGGCAAATACGTGGCGACCGATTTGCACCAGGCCGGCGGCATTCCCGCCGTGATGAAGGTGCTGCACCAGGCCGGCTTGCTGCATGGTGACTGCCTGACCATCACCGGCAAGACGCTGGCCGAGGAACTGGCCGGCGTGCCCGACCTGCGCAGCGACCAGGACGTGATCCGTCCCATCGACAAGCCGCTGTACGCGCAGGGTCACCTGGCCATCCTCAAGGGCAATCTCGCCACGGAAGGTTGCGTGGCCAAGATCACCGGGTTGAAGAATCCGGTCATCACCGGGCCGGCGCGCGTGTTCGACGACGAATACAGCGCCATGGACGCCATCCTGGCCGATCGCATCAAGCCGGGCGACGTGCTGGTGATGCGCTATCTCGGTCCCAAGGGCGGCCCGGGCATGCCGGAAATGCTGGCGCCGACCTCGGCGCTGATCGGCAAGGGATTGGGCGAATCAGTGGGCCTGATCACCGACGGCCGCTTCTCCGGCGGCACCTGGGGCATGGTGGTCGGCCACGTGGCGCCGGAAGCCTTTGTCGGCGGTACCATCGCGCTGGTGCAGGAGGGCGATTCGGTCACCATCGACGCACACCAGCAGTTGATCCAGTTGAATGTGCCGGACGAGGAGATCGCCCGGCGTCGTGCCGCCTGGAAGCAGCCGGCGCCGAAATACACGCGCGGCGTGCTGGCCAAGTTCGCCACGCTGGCCTCGACCGCAAGCAAGGGCGCGGTCACCGGCTGAGGTCATGCAGGGAGGCTGTTTCCCTACAAGCCCGCGCCTGCGCGGGCTTTTTTCATCGCCGTCACGGCGCGGCAGGGGTTTATCGACATGCCATTTGATCTATGACAGATATAAGCGAGGAGAGATAATGCCGGACTCGGTAAGGCAGGTAGAATAGGCCCCGCCTGCGGATCTCCCGCGCTTCCTTCTTGCGCGGCGGCCGCCCTTCACCGAATGCTGAGGAGCCCCCATGAAATACCTGCTGTTGATCGCCACCCTGGTCGCCGGATCGGCCATTTCCGCCGAGGCGCTGGCCAACCCGCAACTGGCCAAGGCCAAGAACTGCATGGCTTGCCATTCGGTGGAGGCCAAGATCGTCGGCCCCGCCTTCAAGGACGTGGCCAAGAAATATGCCGGCCAGAAGGATGCCGAGGCCAAGCTGACCCAGAAGGTCCTCAACGGCGGCGGCGGCGTGTGGGGCCCGGTGCCGATGCCCGCCAACAAGGGCCAGGTCAGCGAAGCCGAGGCGCGCGAGCTGGTGAAGTGGGTGCTGACCCTGAAGTAAGCCGCAGGATTCTTGCGACATGACATCGCGGGGCCTTGCGCTCCGCCAGTCGATGGAAAAAGAGGAAACGCCATGCGTTTCCTCTTTTCGTTTGCGCCGACGTTTGCTGCTGCCGCCGCCGCTGGCGTCAGGGGCTAGTCCATCTGCTTTTGCTGGCGCGCGTATTCGTTGCGCTTCATCGAGAGATAGGATTCCTTGTCCACCTCATGCAGTTGTCGCGAATATTGCTCGGTCGCCGCGAACCAGGTGTCCAGGCGCGTTTCCAGGCGCTGGCCGGGCGGCGTGGCAAGGCCGGCCAGATAGGCGTCGATCGCCAGGTAGTAGCGCATGGTGTTGCGCTCCACCGTGGCGCGCGTGCCGGCCACGTATTCCGGCTGGCCGTCGGCATTGCGCCTGGCGACGGTGAAGCCGACCTTGTCGCGACCCACGGTCATCAGGTAGGCGCGCAGCGCCAGCTTGCTGGCCATCCCATAGGAATAGGCGTAGGTCAGGAGCAGGAAAGAGCGGCCTTCAGGCAGCGGGATCGCCTCGATCTGGATGCGGTAGTTGCCGGTGTCCAGCGGTCCCTTGTCGGCCTGCATCGAAGACGAGAAATACTCGCCCGCGCTGGCGCCGCCGTGGTAAGTGAAATCGACGCGGTAGGTATCCGACAGATCCTGCTCGATCTTCTTGCCCACGTGCATGCGCAGCATGGTCTTGCCTTGCGCGGCCGAGAGCCGGCAATACTTGGTGTTGAGATGCAGGATCAGGATGTCGCACCAGTTCTCCGGCGTGCCCAGCGCCTCGCGCACCTGCGCGAACGGATAGGACAGCACCGCATAGATGTCGCCCTTCACCGCCCCCGATCCTTCGCTGGAATTGAGGTAGAGCGGGCGATGGAACTGGTTGTTGTTCAGCTCGCCCTGCAATTCCTCGTACTGGGCCTTCATGCCGGCGGCGCCGGTCAGGGGCGTGGCGGCCGGCCCGTCAGCGCGCGCCGGGCGCATGCCGGCAGCCAGCACCGACGCCAACAGGATGAACAGGGAAAACTCAACGGCAAGACGGTAAAGACGTGATCGCAAAAGGCCCTCCGGGAAAGCTCATCGTCACAGGAACCGCGCCCAGACGCTGGCGCCGAATTCCTTCATGCGCTCGCTCACGGGCCGCTGCTCCCACTCTTTCAGTGTGATTTCTTTGGACGCCCCAAGATCCCGGTCGAACATGTTTTTCATCTGCGCGCCGAACTGCGGGCTGAGGATGACGGCATTGATTTCCTGGTTGAATACGAAGCTGCGCCAGTCCAGGTTGGTGGAACCGATGGTGGACCAGACGCCGTCGATGATGGCGGTCTTGGAGTGCAGCAGGGCGTCCTGGCGTTCATAGATGCGCACGCCGCCTTCCAGCAGCTCCTGGTAGAACGAGCGCGAGGCGTACAGCACCAGCGAGGAGTCGCTGGTGGAGGGCAGCACCAGGCGCACGTCCACGCCGCGCTTGGCGGCGTTCTTGAGCGCCTCGCGCAGTTGCGGGTCGGGCACGAAGTAGGCGTTGGTCAGGTAGATCGACGATTCGGCATGGTTGATGGCGGAGACGAAGGTGGCGTAGATCACGCTGTAGGGATCGTCGGGCGAGCTGCCGATGGCGCGCACGATCTCGCTGCCGGCCGCGGCCACCTTGGGGAAATAGTTGTGCTCGCCCAGATCGGGGCCGCGCTGCTTCTGCCAGGTTTCCATGAACAGCTTCTGGAATTCCAGCGCTACCGGGCCGTCCACCCGCACCTGGGTGTCGCGCCAGGGAATCTTCTCGCCGTCCTTGTCCAGCCTGGGTTTCTTGTGGCGTGTGCTGAACGAGCCGCTGGAATACACGCTGCTGATATTGATGCCGCCGACGAAGGCGGTCTTGCCGTCCACCACCAGCAGCTTGCGGTGATCGCGCTGGTTGACCTCCCAATCCTTGCGTACCTGGGTCGGGTTCAGCGGGTTGTATTCGAGCACGTTGACGCCTGCGTCGATCATCGGCTGGAAGAAGGCGCGCGGTGTATTGATCGCGCCCACGCTGTCGTACATCAGGTTGACCTGCACCCCTTTCTTCTGCATCCCGATCAGCATGTCCGAGAACTGACGGCCGACCTCATCGTCTTCCATGATGTAGGTCTCCATGTTGATGTGGTAGCGCGCGGCCTGGATGGCTTGCGTCATGGAGGCGTAGGTGGCGGGACCGTCGATGAGCAGCGTGACCTTGTTGCCAGTCACCAGCGGCGAGCCGGTGACGGCGCCTTCGACCGCCACGTGGCGGTCGAGAATGGTGTTCTCGCCATTCTGCTGGCGCAGCTTGTCGAGGGCGGCCTTGGCCTGCTGGTCGGTGAGGATGCCGCGTCCGCCCTTCATCTGGATGCTGCGGGCGGACTGCGTGTCCATGTCGGGCACGATGGTGGGCAGCGAGCCGCAGCCCGCCAGCAGGCTGGCAAACAGGATAAGCAGAAGCAGCGCGGCATGTTGGCCGGTTCGGCTTGTATTTTTTATTGAAGCGAACGTATTCATGTCTGGTCTCGGTAGCGCGTTGCGAGCGGCCGCGATCTTGCGTTCTTCGAGGCCGATGGCAGACGCTGTCCGGCCGAGTATATGCCGGCCTCTTGGCGCCATTGGTGGTTTTGTCGGCGAATCGGCGAAGTCCTACAATGGAAAGCGGAGGCTGCCTACAGGAGGTGTTGCGAGGATGGCAGCGCGTGCTGCGCAGGGGAAGTGCGCAGGGGAAATGCGCAGGGAAGATGTGCAGGGAAGATGTGCAGGAGGGGCCAGACGCGGATGCGCCGGGCGGCGCATCCGATCACGCGGCGCGATCAGTACACGTCGCGGCGATAGCGGTTCTGTTCGATCAGGTCTTGCACGATTTCTTCGCCCAGCGTGGCGATCAGCGCCGAATAGACGCCGGCCGCCATGCCTTCCAGGCTGCCGCACACATACAGCACGGCGCCGTCATCGACCCAGCGGCGCAGTTCGGCGGCGGCTTCGCGCAGGCGGTCCTGCACATACACGCGCTGGCTCTGATCGCGCGAGAAAGCCAGGTCCAGGCGCGCCAGCTTGCCCTCGGCCAGCCATTGCTCCAGTTCTGCCTGATAGAGGAAATCGTGGCGGCGGTTGCGCTCGCCGAACAGCAGCCAGTTGCGCACCTGGCCCGCATTGATGCGCGCGCGCAGATGGCCGCGCAGGCCGGCCATGCCGGAGCCGTTGCCGATGAAGATGGCGGGCGTATCCGCCTCGGCCGAGGCGAAATTGGCATTGTCGATCAGGCGCATCTGCAAGGTCGCGCCGACGTCGGCGTATTCGGTCAGCCAGCCGGAGGCCAGGCCCAGTCCATCCTCATGGCGCGTCTGGCGCACCAGCAGATGTACCGCGCCGTCCTGCGGCACCGACGCCACCGAATAGCTGCGCGCGCTCAAGGCTTGCAGGCTGTCAGCCAGCGCCTGGGCGGCGGCTTGCGGCTGGCCGGCGTCGGTCGCCGCATGTGCCACCGGCAGCACGCTGCGCGCCAGGAGGTCTTCCAGCGTGCTGCGTGCACCCTGATGGTTGACCATGATGCGGCCATCAAGCTGCAGGCGTTGCAGCAGCAGGGCGACGCGATCCGGCGCGTGGCGCGGCAGGATCTCGGCCAGGGCACCGGGCTGCCAGACGGCGTGACCGGCATCGTTGGCGGCGCGGCGCAATTCGATGTGGAAGATCGGTTCGCCCTGGCTGCCGGGATTCAATAGCAGCCGATCCGACAGCGACCAGGCTTGCCAGCCGGCCGGTTCCGCGCCAGGCGAGGGCGCGCCTTGCGCCGCGCCGGTATCGATCACGCCATGGCCGGCCAGCAGTTCTTCCCACTTGCGCAGCGACGCGGCGGCCATGCGATCGACTTCCACCAACGGAAACAGCGCCTTGGCGCCGCGGTTGCGCAACCAGTGATCCAACGTGTGGCCGAAGCCGCAGAATTTCACGTAGTTGCGGTCGCCCAGCGCCAGCAGGGCATATTCCACATGCGCCAGCGATTCTCCCGAGGACATGCGCATGCGGCGCTCGAAGGCGCGCGCGCTGTCGGGCGCGTCGCCTTCGCCGAAGGTGCTGGCAATGAACAGGATGCGCGGATGGTGACGCAACTTTTCCGGCGTGGTGCGGGCCAGCGATTGCACCGTCACTTCGGCGCCGGACTGGCGCAGCAGCGCCGCGGTATGCAGCGCCACGCGCTCGGCCTGGCCGGCCTGCGAAGCGTAGGCCACCAGGTATTGGGCGGGCGCGGCGGCCGGGGTTTCGTCGGCGGGCACGGGCAGCGTGCCTGCGGTCTGCGCCAGCGTCGCGCGTTCCCGGCGCAGCGCGGCCTTCTTGCGGCGACGGTCGAGATACAGCATCCAGCCGGTGATGCCGAACAGCGGCATCATCAGGCTGGCGATGGCCATGATGATGCGCCCGGGCAGGCCGAAGAAGGTGCCCATGTGCAGCGGATAGATGGCAGCGACGAATTTGCCGCCGACGCTCTTGTCCTCGTACAGCTCGAACTGTCTGACCTCGCCGGTCTGCGGCAGCACCACCATGCGGCTGCGCGCACGTTCATGCGGCGCCTGCTCGCCGAGGAACAGGATCTGGATGGGCTGGGTGGATTTCTCCGGCAGGCGCATCTGGGCATTGGCGAAATGCGGCGCCTTCTCCAGGAAGGCTTTCCAGGCCAGCGTCAGGTCCAGTGGCGCGGCTACTTCTTCCTTGGCGTTGTCCTTCTCCTTGTGGCCGTGCTCGCCGCCTTGCTGCTTGCCGCCGTTGCCGGCGCGCTGCATCTGCTGCGGCGGACGGCCTTCGCCGGCCAGCGTGTTCACGCCTTGCTTGAACCAGTCCAGCGCCCAGTAGGCGCCGGTGGTGGAAAAGATCACATACATCACCAGCGCCCAGGTGCCGATCACCGAGTGCAGGTTCCACAGGAAGGAGCGGCCCTGCAGCTGGAAATCCAGCCGGAACCACGCGCGCAGCGACAGCGGCCGGCGCGGCCAGCGCAGGTAGAGGCCTGACAGGGCCAGCGTCAGCAGGGCCAGCGCCAGCGTGCCCAGCACGATCTTGCCGATCTCGGTGGGCAGCAGCAGCCAGCGGTGGAAGCGTTCGACGATCTCAAAGAATTCCATGCCGGTGGGCGGCGGCAGCACCGCGCCGGTATAGGGATCGACATAGCGCGCCTCGCCGCGGCGCACGCCCGGTGGAGGCGCGAACACCACGCGCACCGAGGCGCCGGCTTGCGGCGTGACCGACATCGAGGTGACGCGGCGCTCCGGTTCGGCGGCGCGGATCTGCTCCAGCAATTGCTGCGGCGTGAGGGCCTGCTGCTGACGCGCCTGCACGTGCATCACGCCGGGGCTGAGGGCATCCATGATTTCTTCGCGGAAAGCCAGCAGGGCGCCGGTCACGCCGATGGTCATCAGGATGGTGCCGGCGGTGATGCCGATGAACCAGTGGATTTGGAACCAGATCTTCTTGAACATGCTGTTGGCGCTGCTTGGCTGCGAGCGGCCGGGCCCTTGCCGTGCCGCACCTTGTTATTCGTGAACCGCGCGGCGGGCGCGGCCGGGTTTGACGTATTTGCCACGCAGGCTGGTTGCGGTTGCCGGCAGTTCAAGACAATAGGCAACGGACGAGCAGGGTGACGCGCGCCGCGATAAATACGGCCTGAATTACGCGATAAATTGAAACTGCACAGCTTTCGCCCTGCGAAAGCGAATTGCATCGCTGGGAAGGATACCATCCGATGCATCCTCACCTCCCTTCCCAATCAGCTCAGAACAGTCCGCCGAGGCTACCAGGCTCCCAGTTGGTGATCACAAGCTCGCGGCTGGTGTCCGCCTGGCCGTGGTTGTTGGCCGTGCTGTACTTGATATCCAGCCCAAGCATCGAGAAGCCATCGAACACAGCCCTGATATCTGGATGGTCGTTGATGCTGACCATCACCTTGCCCTTACAGGTCCGCATGACTCGGGCCATCTCCTGGTACTGCTCAAAGCCAAAATCGACCCCGTAGCCTTCCGTTTGCCAGTACGGTGGGTCGAGGTAGAAAAACGTGTGATCCCTGTCGTAGCGCTTCATACAGGCCTGCCAGGGCTCGTTCTCAACGATCGTTCCGCCCATACGCAAGCACGCGGCGCTCAGGCTCTCTCCGATCCTGGTGAGGTCGATGGCCGCGCCGGTCGTCGCAGTGCCGAATGTCTGGCCGCTCACCTTGCCGCCGAAGGCATGCTGCTGCAGGTAGTAAAACCGAGCGGCACGCTGGATGTCTGTCAGCGTCTCCGGTCGTGCCGCCTGGTGCCATTTGAATATCTGGCGGCTGGTAATCGCCCATTTGAACTGGTGGACGAATTCCTCCATGTGGTGCTGGACGACACGATAGAGGTTGATCAGCTCGCCGTTGATATCGTTGATGACTTCAACCTTTGCTGGCACTGGCCGAAGAAAATACAACGCGGCTCCGCCACAAAAAACCTCGACATAGCAGTCGTGCGGCGGGAACAACGGAATTAACTTGTCAGCCAGGCGGCGCTTGCCGCCTAGCCACGGAATGATGGGATTGCTTTCCAAAGGACGCTCCAGATTCAGATGCTCCATGGCATTCTGGTTCGGAGCTCGAGGCCCTCATGTCATTCAAAATCTTGCAGCGCGGGCATTTGATCACCAGGCGTGTAAAACAGGCCTCGGCGAGCTTTCGGCCGCATTGGCCGCAGCGGACTTCCTGCATGCTATCTCCGTGATAAGATTCGCCCCGCCTCCGATCGGGGTGGCAGGGCCTTGGTGGAGCATGCAGAAACTGCTGCGTGCCGAGCGTTCATTCGGGTGTTGACGCACCCGTGTGTTCGCCCTGTCTTTTTTAAAGCGTACTGACTCCTTATTCTGCGCTGGACGCCGGATCAACCGGCACCCATTGACTGTCGATCAATTGCCACTTGCCCGGTTCGAGGTCGAAATCGTCAGCCTCTTCACGCTTGATGTCACCTGTCTGATTTTCTTCAGTAAAGCCCCAGCTCTTCAGAATGTTGGTGCTGGGGTCACGGAAAGATTTTTTCATTAGCAATCTCCATTCGGAACAACGTAACCAAGCACATCAATGAAGGCGCCGCCGCTAGCTGTGCCTGAGCTAATTTGATATTTAAATGAGAGTGTCGAATCAAGCGGCAATTCGAGTGTGCCTACGCCATGTTGCGCAGTGCTGGCGGTGCTGATAATCACTTGCACGGCTGTAACGACCATACTTCCGAGCGGTGTGAGACTGAGAGCAAAAGCCTGAGTATTCGTACTGCTAATTTGCAGCATGCAGAACAAAATCGTGCGCACCTGGTTGGGTGGCACATAAGATGAGCATCCCACCGTGGTCGGCGAAGTTGCACCACCTGTATTCAATACGCGCATCGAAGAGCTTGGCATGTTGTAAAAAACCTTCGAACCATAGCAAACCATCCCTGTGATGACGCCAGCCCCTTGGTAGCGGATGGTGGTCGCATAGCAATAGAAGGTGAATCCTGCCGGCAGAGTAGGCGCAGTGGGGGACGAACTCCAGATACCACTCAGAACGCCGGTTACAGGATTAAAAATGTAGAACGCGTGGATAAAGCCAGCAGAGGGATACTGAGCTGCCTGATCGCGCCCACCGGCCCCGACAGTGCCTGTGTCGATTGTGACAGTTGCAGGGGAAGATCGAGTAATGGTTGATCTTGCCCCCGTTTCACGGACACCCCTATAAGCGATTAACTATCGCAATAGGAGGTGGACGATGACCAAGAGCAAGGCAGGCAGAAAGGGGCAGGAGTTCAGCCTGGAGTTCAGGCAGCAGGCACTGTTGCGAGCGGCCACAGAAGGGGTAACCACGGTGGCTCGTGATCTGGGGTTGCAGCCTGCCCAGCTGTACAGTTGGCGCGCCCAGGCGCGGCGGCACGACCAGGACGATCAGGCACAACGCTTGGAGTTGGCCGAACATGCACGGCTCAAACGTGAAGTGGCGCGGCTGGAGGAGGAGAACGCTTTC
>WNDX01000039.1 GCA_009914615.1 Herbaspirillum frisingense | reverse complement strand
GGCTGCACTCGTTTCGGCGCCTGAAGATTCGTTACGAACGCTATGCTCATATCCACGAAGCCTTCCTGTCATTGGCTTGCGCCTTGATTTGCTGGACCCGGTTAAAACAACTTTTAAAATAATTTCGCAACAGCCTCTAAGTATCAGAGGCACCGATCAGTCACGATCAGTCACGATCAGTCACGAGGAGGATGCTCATGAAGATCTTAACGCGATCCCGCCGGCACGCCGGCATCGCGGCGGCGCAGCGGCCGGCGTTGCGCTGGCGCGCTTCCTGGTGCGCCAGCAAGCCGTTCATCTGGGGCGCCGCCATGGCAACCTCACCCACGGTCTGGGCGGTGGCGGCGATGCTGGGCGCCGACGCCCGCTGCGACCATCCGGTGTTCTGGTGGGGCCTGCCCTGTGCGGTGGCGCTAGCCAACGCCCTGGCCATCTCGCATCTGAAAAGCCGGCACCACCAGGGCGCCTGCCACACGCGCCGCGCCGCCGGCCGCGCTTACTTCGCCGCCGCCCTGCCGTTAACCCTGCTGCTGGTGCTGCTGCTGGGATGGGACAGCGGCTTCCTGGCCGACATGGCGCCGTTGGCGATGGAATGGATGCACCAGGGCGCCACGTCGCTGCTCTCCACCGCCTGCGCAGTGGCCGTGAGCCTGGTGTTCGCCGCCGGCTCGCACCTGCTCAGCGCAGCCGTCCTGCCCTGGCTGGCCATGACCATGGCCGATGCCGATGCCGATGCCGATGCCGGCAAGCTGCCTGATCACTCAATCAGCGAGTACCGATATCGGAAAAACTAATACGCCGGACGGCGTCAATCACTTGTTTCGGCGGGAACCAGTCCGACGCCTCCGGCATCTGCCCGATCCAGCGCTCCAGCGTCCTGGCCATGGTGCGCGGATTCAGGCGCGGGCCATCATAGTGTTCGGAAAACTCCAGCGCCGCCGCCGCGATCACCCGTACCGCCTGGGCGCGCGATTGCCAGCCGGCGGCCGGGCGCTTCTCGCGCACCAGGTCATGCACGTAATCGCGCAGCGCGGCGGCATCGCCGGCCTGGATGGCTGCCTTGCCGGACATGCTCACTTCGCCGGCAGTTCGGGGAAATCCAGCGACAACTGCAGCGCCACGGGCTGGCGCATGTCGGAGGGCGGCGGTTCCGGCAAGGGACGCGACATCAGCAGCTTCTTCAGCCGCGCATCGGCCTCGGCATTGCCCACCGAGGGCACGTCCAGGCGCTCCACCATGCCGCGCGGGCTGATCCAGACGCGCGCCACCAGCGGCGGCAGGGGCGGCTGGCCGTCTTTGAGCACGCGATCCTGCAGCCAACTGTGCAACTGCACCACGCTGTCGTCCTGCGGATCGCTGAGCCATTCGGCAAACTGGTTGCCGACCATCTCGGCATAGCTGATCCAATGCTGCGGCACGGCCTGTGCAGCCGGCTGCGCGCCCTGGGCGGGCAAGCCCGAGACCAGGCCCACGCCGGCCAGCAAACCCAGCAGCCATTGCATCGCGCTTTTCTTCACACCTGTCATCTTCATCGTGGCAAACATCCGCTCAATATCGGTTCCATCAGGTTCAACCGCACACAATCCCGACCGCCAGGGTCGAGGCGCGCGATGCAGGCGATTGCAGCGGGCCGATCTGCGCTTGGCGGCTTTCCGCGTAGGGCACCGCCGCCTGTTGCAAGAACTGCTTGATGCCTTCGGCCGGCACGGCCCGCACCAGCGTGGCCATGCCCGCGCGCTCGGCATGATGCGCCGCGCTCAGTTCCACCCCGCCGCCGCTGCCGGCGGCCACGCGTTCCACCACGATGCCCAGCAGCAAGCCGCCGCCATCCAGCACCGCGCTGCCGCTGGTGCCCGGCTTGGCGCCCGACACCATCTGCAGCGAACCGGGCTGGCCCGGCACCGTCAGCGCATTGCCCAGCAGGCGTGCGCGATCGGGCAGGCGCTGCAATTCGGCGTAGGCTTCGCTGAACACCGCGATGCTGTGATCGGCCGGCGCCGGCAATTCGCTGAACGTGGCCGACAGCAAGGGCTTCAGCGAGGTGCGCAGCACCGCCACGTCGGCCTCGTTGCTGATGGCCAGCACCGTGGCCGGCGCCACCTGTCCATTCTTGACCACGAACAGCGAGGGACAATCGCTGACCGCATGCCGCGCGGTCAACACATCGCCGCGCATGTTGATGAACACCCCGCTGGCCTGCACCGCGGGCGCCGGCGCCGCGGCATACGATGCCACCGGCGCCAGCGGCCACCATGCCGCCTGCAACGACAACGCCAGCATGGCGCAACGCGACATGCTCCCCGGTCCGTTCCGCATACTTCCCCCGCCTTCCCCACTGCCCCGACCCGGCCGCACCGCCGATGGCGCGGCCGCCGGAGGCCACGCTGCTACTGTAACGCAGCAATGCGCACGGCAGGCGAAGAAAAGGCTCAGGCCGCCGGCGCGGCCTGGACTTCTTCGTTTTGCACCGTTTGCCGTTGCGCGCCAGCCTCGGCTTGCGCAGCAGCCTTGCCAGCGCCGTCGAAATTGCGCAGGTGCAGGAATAACTGGCCCATCATCTGGGTCCACAATTGCATCATCATCGGCACGTAGTTGGCGCTCACGCCGCCCACCACCATCACATCCATCTCCAGCGAAATCATGTCGCCGTGCTGCACCAGGCGCGCGAAGCGCTTGGCGCGGTGCCATTCGGCGATCAGGCCTTCGGGCAGCGCGCCTTCCTGCACACGCAGCGGGCAGCTCAGGGTGAAGTCGATGTACTTGCCGGCTTCGGCTGCCGGGTTGCCCCACAGGACCTGGAAGCCCACGCCGTGGCTGGCGCTGTGCACCATCGGCAGGCCGTTCTGTTCCAGCATGGTCACGGCGCAGCCGACGGCCTTGATGGCGTCGGCAATCTGCTCGGGCGTGACGGCATAAACCAGGTTGCCGGCGGCATGGGGATCGGCGGCGGTGTTCTCGGTGGCGGCGGCCTTGTCAGCGATCTTGCTCATGATGTTTCCTTTTCAATGGTGGTGCGGTTCAGTTCGATTTCTGCAGGACGGCATCCAGCGCGGCGGTGTCGATGTTGACGCGGTCGGCCGGGGCCAGCTTGGCCAGGTAGTCTTGCAGCATCTGTTGCTGGCGCTGCTGGCGCAGGGCCTGCTTCAGGCGCGGTGTCATCTCTTCCAGCGTGGCGGTGCGCGCCGGCTGCTGGTCCAGCAGCTTGACGATATGCACGCCGGCGGCGGCCTGCACCGGATCACTGACCTGGCCGACCTTCAGCTTGGCGACGGTGTCGCGCACTTCGGGCAACATGTCGGCCAGGGCCAAGGTGCCCACTTCACCGCCTTGCTCGGCGCTGCGCTTGTCTTGCGATTCGGCCTTGGCCAGCGCGGCGAAATCGCCGGCACGCGCCTGCACAGCCAGCTTCTTGGCCTTCTCGGCGACCTTCTTGGCGTCGGCCGCGTCGTTGGGCGCCACCGGCAGGTAGATCTGCGCGACGCGGTAGGTCGCCGGCAGGTTGAAGCTGGCCTTGGCCTGTTCATAGGCGGCATTCACTTCGGCGTCCGACGGGTAGTCGGCCGGCACTTGCGCCACCGATTCCAGATAGGCGGTGGTGATGATGCGCGCGGTCACGTCCTTGACCGCGGCGTCCACGCGCGCCTTGATTTCCGGACGATCGCCCCAGCCCTTGCTGCGCGCTTCGCGAAGCACGGCTTCACTGGTGACGCGCTGGCGCAGCCAGTTTTCCACGCCCTGGCGATTGCCCTTGATGGCCGCGCGTTCGGCCGGCGGCATCAGTTCCAGCATCTTCTGCACGTCGCTGTCGGGCACGCTCACCGGGCCCAGGCTGGCGACCACCTTGTCGGCGGCCAATGCGTGCGCGCCGCCCGTGCCCAGCAGCGACGCCAGCAGCAGGCCGGCCACGCCGCGCGAACCGCGCAGGAAAGGTTTTGCGGAAGAATTAACTCGTTTCATGATGTCGTCCCATCAACAAAAAAGAAAAATCCGCGCATCCGGAGATGCGCGGTTACGAAGCCTTGGTCACTGTTGCGCAGCAGGCGTGGCCCCGGCCGCTTGCGGCTGAGGCTGAGCCTGCGCCTGCGACGCGGCGCGCTCGTCAAAGCGGCCCTCGTAGAGTTTATCGCCATATTCCTGGGCGATCTGTTCGTATCTCACCCGGCTTTGCGCGGCGAACGGCTGGCGCGCGGAGAGCACGGTGCCGACGTCCATGTTTTCATACGCGCTCAGGATCTCCTGGCCCACCGAATACAGCTTGGCGTTCTTTTCGACGCACATCGCCATGGCTTGCTGGCGCTGCTTTTCTTCGCTGGCCAGGCGCTGGCGTTCCGCTTCCGACGCGCGGGCGATCTTCAGCAAGCCGTCATAGGAACCGCGGAACTGCGCCACCTGCTCATTGGCCTTGGTCACCGCCGCCTGCGATTGCTGCTGCGCAGCCGCGCCGTGCTGACGCGCGCTGCGCTCGGAGGCCAGTTGCGATTTCAGCTCGGCCACTTCCTTGCGCAGGTTCTCGGCTTCGCCGGCGGGCGCCGCCGCGGCCGGTGCTGCGCCGGCCGCACGCCCCGCCTTCAGCGCAGCCAGCTCGTTTTGGGCTTCCTGCAACTGCGTGGTGGTCGCGCGCAACTGGGCGCGCAGGCGCTCTTCCAGGCTCTGGCCCTGCTGTGCCTGGGCCTGGCCGGCCGCGACCAGCAGCAGGCCGGCCAGCAGGCGCGTCCCCTTGGAGATGATGGAATCACGTTTCATGATGCATCCTCAGAAGCGGGTGTTGAGTTCGACCTGCAACGTGTCGATCGACAGCGGCGGACCATAGACCGAACGGGTGGCGAACCAGCGGCCGGTCAGGTAGGTGTTCTTGTCCACCGCGTAGTTGCCGCCCAGGTAGTATCCGCGCGCATTGGTGCCGCCCTGGTGGAAGTTCGAATCGTTGTAGGCGTCCGGCAGCGCGTCCGGTTCGATGCGCTTGTAGCCGGCCAGCACGTTCCAGTCGCCGCGCACGGCCATGTCCGGACGGCCGAAGGTGGCCTGCAGCATGTAGGCGTTGGCGCCGCTCTTGAAGTCCGCCTGGCCGGTGCCGCCGGTGCCGCCGAAGTTGTTGATGATGTTGTTGTTGGCGCGGCGGAACATCTCGTTCTGGTCGTACGCCAGGTTGCGGATGTAGTTGGCGTCCAGCCGCAAGCCGTAGCCACCGGCCACGCGGGTATCCCAGCGCGCGTTGATGTCGAGCAACTGGAACTTGGACGCCAGCCCCACGTACTGCGGCTGGGCGGTATTGGCCGGATCGGCCGGGTTGAGCGCGATGTTACGCAGCAGCATGAGCGTGTTGCCCTTCTGCATGAAGGCCGGACGGCTCCAGTCGGTGTCGCAGCCATCGGCGCCGGAATACAGCGCGCAGGAGCTGGAGACGCGGCCTTCGATGTTCTTGAAGTCGTAGTAGGCCAGCGCGCCGCGCAGCTTGTTCTCGGGATTGAGCTTCCAGTCGGCGCCGACCTGCGCGCCCAGCAGCCACTTGGTCTGGCTGGACATCTTGTTCTGGCTGCGGCTGGGGTTGTTATCCGATGAGTATTCCAGCGGGATGATGCCCAGCGTGCCGAACAGCGAGATGTCGGTGCCGGCCAGCGGCTTGCTGAAGCGCGCCGCCACGCCATCCAGGTTCAGGTCCGACGAGAACAGCAGATCGGTGGTGTAGAACGGATTGCCGAAGCGGCCGCCGGTCACGCTGAGCAAGTCGTTGAACTTGTAGCTGATCCACGCCTGGTCGAGCCAGACGTTCTTCTTGTTCAGGCCGCCGCCCAGGTTCTGGGTGGTGGACACCGGGCTGTCGTCGTTGCCGGTGGCCAGGCGCACGCCGGCCTGGGTCGATTCGGAGATGTCGGCGATCACGCCCAGACGGGCGCGCACGCGCATCTGGTTGGCGCGGTCTTTCTGGGTGTTGAGCAATTGCGGCAGTTGCAGGTTGGTGTTGTTGTTGACGTCGTAGCCGCTGCCGGCGTTCAGGCTGCGCCAGTCGATCTGGGCATTGGTGTTGTTGCCCGAGTAGAAGCGCGACTCGCCGCGCACGCGCATGTCGCCTTCGATGCGGATGCGCTTGGTCCATTCCGGCGTCTCGTTGGGCGCGGCCCAGCCTTCGGACCTGGCCTGGGCCATGATCTCGCCCTTGACCTCGTCGCGGATCTGGTCGCGCACGCTGGCCGAGATATAGGGCACGCGCACGTCGCCCGGCTCCAGCTTGGGACCGGCGGCCGGCGTGGCGGACGCGAGCTGGCGCGCCTGCTGCGCGGCGGCCATGGCTTCGGTCTGGGCCTGCGCCAGCAGCGCCTCGCCCACATCCTTCTTCAGCGCGCCGGTTTCCATCAGGCCGCGGATCAGCTTGACCATCGCCGATTCGCCGGCCGGGGCGGCTTGCGCATGGGCGGCGCCGGAGGCGCACAGCATGGCCGCCGCGATGGCCAGCAGGGGCAGGCGCAGCGCGCCCTGGGGACGGGAATCCTTGCCGCGGGGGGCACGGTAAGTAGTCGGGAGTTTCATCGCTTCTTTCAAATGGGGAAGTGAATGGAATCGGGTGGCGCCGCCGGCGTCTTCACGCGTCATGGCCGGCGCCCCTTGATCGAAATGCGGGCCGGCGAGTGCCAGGAAGCAGGCGGTTTCTCGTCCGAGCGGTAATCGCGCACCATGGCCAGCACCGCTTCATCGGTCTGGGTATTGCCGGTTCCCTGGGCCAGCTGCACGCGCGTCACCCGGCCGTCGGCGTCGAGCCAGACATCCAGGCGGATATCGTCGAACGCCAACTGGCGGGTGCGCGGGTCGCGGGCGAATGCCTGCTGCAACGCGTTGGAGAAGTAGCGCGAATACGATCCCGCGCCCAACCCACCGCCGCCGCCGGCCATGCCGCCGCCGCGACCAGCGGCGATGCCGAAGGCGTCGGTACCGGCCTGCGCCGAGCTATCCATGGTGACCGGGTCGCCCATGTCCTTGTTCGGGCTGGGCGTGGTGTCGTCCTTGGGCGCCTCGGCCGGCGCCGGTTCTGGCTCGCGCACTTCGGGCTTGATCTTTTCAGGTGTCGGTTCGGGCAGTTTTTCCGGTTCGGGCGGCGGCGGGGGCGGAGGCGGCGGCACCATCAGCATCGGCGGGCCCGCCACTTCGCGCTTGGTGGCCGCGGTGTCGGACAGCAGATGCCAGATCAGCGCCGCCAGCGCGGCCGCCACGGCCAGTCCGATCACCGGACCGACCCAGCGGCGTCCACCGATATCGGGACGCGAACCGCCTTTCACCGGGAGGTCGTCGATCTTCAAACTAGCCCCCTGCGTTCGGCTTGCCGGTGACCAGGCCGATCTGGTTGAGCTCGATCTTGCGCAGCAGATCCAGCACTTCGATCACCTTGGCGTACTGCACCGAGGCGTCGCCGCGCACGATCACCGGGAAATCAGGCGTCAAGGCCTTCTCGGTGCGCAGGCGCTCTTCCAGTTCGGTCAGGCTGACCGGATAGGCATCCAGGAACACCTGGCCACCGTTGTCGATGGTGATGGCCTTTGTCTTGGGCTTCTCCAGCGCCACCGCGGCGCTGGCCTTGGGCAGATCGACCTTCAGACCGGGGATGCTGGCGTTGCTGGTGAGGATGAAGATCACCAGCACCACCAGCAGCACGTCCACGAAGGGCGTGATGTTGATGCCGCCGCTGCGTTTCTTCACGCCGAAGCGGGAGGGATGGGCCATGGTCGCTCTCCCCCTCAGGCGCGCTGCAGCGTTGCGCGCAGCTGACGGCCTTCGCCCTGCTCTTCGGCCAGGCGGGTCGAGAATTCATCGACGAACACGGCCATGTCGGCGGCGATGGCGTCCGCACGCGACGACAGCCAGTTGTAGCCGAACAGCGCCGGAATCGCCACGCCCAGGCCGGCCGCGGTGCACAGCAGCGCGGCCGCCATGCCCGGCGCCACCGAGTTGATGTCCACCGCGCCGGCCATGGCCGCCACCACGAACACCAGCATGATGCCGATCACGGTGCCGAACAGGCCGACGTAAGGCGCACCTTCGATGGTGGTGGACAACCACACCATGCGCTTGGCCATGCGTTCGTTCTCGCGCACCATCACGCCGTCCATGGCAGCGCGGATGGCGCTGATGGTGGCGTCGGAGACGGCGTTGAGGTCATAGCCGCGCTCCTGGCGACGATGCATTTCTTCGATGGCCACGGCATACAGGCGCCACAGCGAGGATTGCTTGCGCACGTCTTCGGGCACGCGGTTGGTGCGCGACAGCACATCCAGCGCGGCGCCGGCGGTTTCGCGGAAGTAACCCATGAAGGCGTCGTTGGCGCGGGACGTCACGCCGTAGTGACGCCCCTTGCCGATCATGATGGCCCAGGAACCGGCCATCATCAGACCCAGCAGGCACACCACCACCCAGGCGTCCACCGGCATGGCGGCCAGGATGAAGCCGAAATGGCTCTTGCCGGCCTGCTTCTCGTCGGCGCCGTAGTTCACCAAGCGTGACTGGCCGCCTTGCGACACGGCGTCGGCCAGGATGGCGGCATCGCTGCGCGCCACCTTGGACAGGCGCACTTCATCGATGGCGCCGTTGAATGGCGCCAGCTTGCCGCCCTGCACGTCGGCGCCGATCGCAGCGGCCGTGTTCAGCGCCGGCAGCGCGGCGGCCAGCGACACCGACGGGCGGCCGTTGACATACAGCGCCACGTTCTGGGCGTCGGCCTTCACCGCCAGGTGCGACCACTGTCCGGCCGGGATCGGCTGGCCCGGGTTGCTGCGGCGGCCGTTGACTTCGACGAAGGGCACGCCGGCGTCGATGCCGACCACGAAGGCGTCAGCGCCGTTGCGGCGGGCATACACGGTCTGGTTGGCGGCTTCCTGATCCGGCCGCACCCAGGCCGAGAAGGTGAAGTTGCCGCCCGCGGCCACGCCTAGCGAAGGCGAAGCCGGCAGCATCAATGGCTGGCCGGAAAAGCGCGCGCCCTTGCCGATCACGGTGCCGTCCACACTCACCACGGCGGTCTGGCCGTTGTTGCCGAAGGCGGTGCTGTCGCGCGGCGCGACGTTGGCTTCATTGAAGTGATAGACCAGGGTGTAATCCGGATCGAACGCGCGCTGGCCGTTGGAAGCCGGCGGCGCTTTCGGGTTGCCGTAGTACATCCAGATCTGCTGCGGTGCGCCCGCCGGCAGCGCCGGCACGTCCACCCAGATCAGGGCGATGCCCAGCAGCGGGTCGAACTGTTCGATCTGGTAGTTCAGCACGGTCTTGTCGTCGCCGGCGATGAAACGCAGGTCGTTGCCGCTTTCGTTGACGCCTTCAAAGCTGAAGTTACCGGTATGCAGGCGCAGCAGCACCGACACGCGGCCGGCGTCGCCGCCCAGCGCCGCGCCCTGCGGGCCGGCGTCCAGCGTGAGAGGCTTGCGATAAGCCCAGTCGGGCTGCCACCAGGCATGGGCCAGGTTGGGAAGGATTGCGCCGGCCAGGGCCAGCAGCACAAACAGGATGCGTCTCATAGCAAGGTTCTCCACAAGCTAGGTCTGAATGATTGAATTGGAACGGCGGCTCAGTAATTGGCGTTCACGCTGAAATTGAGGCGCCAGTCGTGCGCCTCGGTGCGTGAAGCTTTTTTGAGCGGATACGCCAGGTCGAGCCGGCCGCTGATGCGTTGCACCAGCGTGAAATTGGTCCCCAGGCCCACCGAGGCCAGGTTGAAACTGTCGTTCTGCTCCGGCAGCGGATCGCGCAGACGCAGGTAGCCGCCGTCGGTGAAGGCATACACGCGCCAGTTCTCTACCCAGGGATTGAGCCAGACCAGCGGGCGCGAACGCAGTTCGAGCGAGCCCACCAGGCCGTAGTCGCCGGTCGCCTCGGCCGACAGGTAGCCGCGCACCGAGCTGGCGCCGCCGGCGGCCATCTGCTCGGTCGAGATCAGCGCCGAGTCGGTCAACTGCGCCGACAGGCGGCCGCCGACCTGCTCGTTGCCGGGCAGGGTATAGGAGCCGTTGAGGTCGGCCTTGAACAGCGTGAAGCTGGGCGAGGACTTGTAGCGCTTGTAGTCGAACTGGGCTTCGTTGCTGCCGTAGCCGAAGAAGCTGCGGGTGCCCGTCACCATCGACAGGTTCAGGCCGTACTGGGTGCGTTCGCCCTGGCGGAAGCCGGCGTAGCCCAAGGTGACGGGCGCATAGCGCAGCGGCACGTCATCGCCGGTGGCGCCCAGGCGCAGGCCTTCCTTGTTGTCCTTGAAATCGACGCCGGCCGAGAACGAGTGGTACCACTCGCCCGCGGTGGGCACGGTATAGACCGCCTTGACGCCGATCGAATGGCCCTTGCCCAGCACGCTGGTGCCGCCCACGGTGGAGACGTTGCTGTTGGAGATGTAGCCGTTGGCTTCGATGCTCCAGTTGGTGCCGCGCAGCGGCGCCGAGTACGAGGCCGACCACACGCGGGTTTCGCTGAAGTCCTGGGGCGTGCCGAAGAAGCTCAGCGACAGGCTGTGCCCCAGTTGCCACAGGTTGTCGTAACCGATGCTGGCCGAGGCGCGCAGGTGATGGGTATCGGCGCTGTAATCGTTGTTCAGGCCGACGCTACCGCGCCACGGGCTGCTGTCGTCCACCTTCAGATCCACGTCCATGGTGCCGGGCATGGCGCCCTGCTTGACCAGCGGCATGACCTGGCGCTTGCCGCCGCGGTTGAGCGCGGTCAGTTCGGCCTGGGCCTGGGTGAAATCGGGCACCGCGCCTTCCTTCAGCGCCGGCACCTGGTTGCGGATCTCGCTGGGCGAGTTGTACTGCGAGCCGACCACGCGCACGCGGCCGACCTTGGTCTCGGACACCTGCAGGAACACGATGCCGTCGGCCACCTGCTGCTCGGGCAGATCAACATACACCGACTGGTAGCCCTTGGCGTTATAGGCCGCCAACAGCGCGTCGCGCGCGCCCTCGATATCCTTCAGAGTGCGCTTGGGTCCGAGGAAAGGCGTGACCGCCTTTTCGATGGTGCGTGCGTCCAGCACGGTATTGCCGCGCACGATGTATTCGCTGATATCGACCTGGCGCGTATCGGCCGCTGCCGGTACATCGGCAGCCGACACCGCCGGCACGGATTGCGACGGCTGGGCCTGCTGCGCCAGCGCGCCGCCCTGCCAGACGATGCCCGCCGCGCCCAACAAAGCCAGGCACATCCTGCCCAGACGCCTGGCCTCCCCCTTGTTGCCGCTGCCTGCAATTGCGTTTGTGATTCCGTTTGCTGTTGGCATCTCTGAAAATCCCACCCCAATGTATGTCTCTCTGCACGATGCACCGGCATGGCCCGGCAAGCTCCGTGGGTCGCCGCATCAAATCCGGCATATAGAAGCAAAGACGATTGGCAGACGCACAATCCGCCAAATGTCATCAAACTTTCATAATTCTTTTTTCAGGTGAAGGTGCGCGCCGCCCTCCGGTTTCTTTTCGGTCCTGTCTCTCCCCCGGCTTCTTCCCGACCATTCAAGCAGCGCACAGATTTCTAGACGATGCTCGACGGCGCTGACTGCGATTTGTCATGAAACTTTCATAAATCCCCGGCCCCCCAAAATCCCCGCGGATGCATGCCTGGTCTGCCGGTGGCCGGGAACAGCGCGGCGGGCGCCGCGCGGACGCGCAGATAGCCGCGGTAGCGGGCGCTGATCGGGTCGTTGTATTCGCGCCCACCCGGCAGCAGTTCCTGGTAATACAACTGGCGCAGGAGGCCCCTCTGCTGCGCACCCGGCAGCGCGTTGAAGCAAGCCAGCGTTGCAGCGCCGGTGTAGCCGAAGCGTTGTGCCAGCTGTTGACCAGTTCCACCTCGTAGGTCTTCACCACTGTGCCCGGCTGGTCGGCCAGCGGCCCGGCGCCAGCCGGGTTGGCCGGCTCGGAATAGCGCTGCGCGAAGTCGGCCGGGTCGACGTGCCCCACGCCCGGCACCCTCGGGTCCATGCCGGCCTGCACCACGACGCTGGCGCCCGGTCGCGTATCGCCCGACACCAGCGGGCCGATGCTGCCGATGCTGGCCACCGAAGCTTGATAGACGCTGTTGCCGGCCGTGATGTGCAGCGTGCCGGGGCCGGCGATCTGCAGGCCGGGCAACTGTCGCGCCTGAACAGGCTTGTGATAGCCGGCATAGAAGATGCCGCCGCTCGCGGCGAGCGTGGAAATGTCGGTGGGATCGTCATGCGGATCATCCCGCCGGCATTCACGATGTCGCCGCCGGCCGGCATGGTCCAAGATGTCGCGCAGATCGTTCGGATCGGCCCACCGGTCCGACGCGGTCGCGGCATGGCCGGCACCGTTCCAGGCACGCGGTATCCAGGCCGGATTGAACGGCGTGGCGATGCTGGCCAGCGACGTCGCCAACGGACCCAGTACGCCGACGGCGGAGAAATGCTTGATGATGGAACCGCGCGCCAGCAATTCCCGCTGGCCTTGCGGCGACCGCATGGCTGGCTGCGAGCAGGCAGGCCGGCAAGCAGATCGACAGCGCGAAGGCGCCGCCGGCCACGGGTGGTCGAAGGGCAAGGTTCATCGGCGGATGGGAAGCAGGCGTCGGCGGCCGGGCGTGGTGTTCGGATTGTGGCCGGTCGTTCGATTCGGACGCGCAGATGGTAGTCGCCGAAAATGACCGACGCGTGACACTTGTCAATTTCGGTAATTATTTGTCAAGCCAATGTCTGTCATCGCCTTGATATACGGCGCTGGCACACTATAACTATGACACTGACGCAAGAAACCTACCTTCATGAACCGATATCCGGCCCTATTGCTCGGCCTCAGCCTTTCCTCCTTCACCCTGCTGCACAGCATGCCCGCCCGCGCGGACGAGGCGCCATCCGCGCCCGTCGCCGAGGCAGCGCCGTCGGCCGCGACCGGCGCGTGCGCGGAAGTCGAAGTCAACGGCGTGCGTTCGCAATCGTTTGCCTGCCTGACGGAAAAACTCAAACCCAGGGCCCCCGCCGTGCAATCCGGCCAGCAACCGGCGCCGATGGGATCCGAGCAGATCATCAACCAGCCCGCCAACCAACTGGGCGTATTCAACCGCGCCGCGCTCAGCAATCGCATGGGCAACACCTTGAGTACCTCGGTCTATCCGCAGCGCCCGCCGGCCAGCGCGCGCTGAGCGCCTCCGGACTGCGGTGATCGTCTGCGGTGCGCCAGCCGGAGCACCGTGCATGGGCGCGCCGGTCTTCGCTCTCCTCCCCCTCCTCGCCTGATCGCTGACACGGCATAAAAAAACGCCGGATGCGATCGCATCCGGCGTCAAGCGCCTGCGCGGCGTTTGCCGTATTTATCGTTATCGGTCCTCCCGCAGGCTGCGCTTCTCGGCCTCGGTCAGGCGCGACGCCAGTTCGGGCCGGAGCGCCTGACCGTGTCCGGCGACCTGCACGAAGCTGGCGCGGTCATAACCCGATCCCGCCGACGGCTGAACCGGCTGCGCCGCCGCGCCGCTATCGGCGCCAAAGCCCAGCACCCGCACCGTGAACACCGACGGCAGGCTCTGCCTTGCCGCAGCACGGTCGCGCGACACTGCATCCTGCGCCGCCATCGCCGCCGAACTGGCCGCCGCGCTGGCATTGGTCAGCGCGCCCACGTTCACCGCCGCCACCACCGGCAGACCCGCAGCCTTGCCCTGCACCTGGATGTTGGCCGCATTGACCACCGCCAGAGCGGCGATGTTGACGTTGCCGGAAACCCGGATGCCGGCCTCGCCGGCGTCGATGGTGCCCAGCGGTGCAATCAGATCCACGTCGCCCGCAGCGGCCTCGGCGATCGGCGCCAGCGTCGCGATGCCGGCGCCTGAACTCGGCGTCTGCGGCGACAGGGTCACGTTGCCCCACTGGTCATAGACGCGCTTGGGCGGGGTATAGATCTGCGTGGTCTTGGAACCGCGGCCGGCGTTGATATCGCCCTGTTCGGTCCAGGCCAGGATGTCGCCGCCGAAGGTGGTCATGATGCGCGACAGCCCCAGCAGCAGGCTGCGCTCGCTGAACAACTGGATGTTCCCCTGCCCCTGCGTGATCAGGCCCGCGCTGGCGGCCGGCACCGGTCCCTGCACGCCCACCACGATCTGGCCGCCGGGCGCCAGCATCTGGATGTCGCCGCCGAAATTGGTGTGCACGCCGGCGTCGCCGAAGAGCGTGATGTCGCCGGTGCGCCGGATGGCACTGCCGTCGGCTGCGCTATCCGGGAACAGCGTGGCGATCATGTCGCGACCGCGCAGATAGGAGCCGAAACGCAGACTCTGCGTATCGTTGTATTCCCGCCCGCCCTCGCGCAGTTCGCTGTAGTACACCGTGCGCAAGAAGGCGCGCTGCTGTTCCGGCGCCAGCGCCCTGAAGTAGGCGACCGCCGCCTGGCCCTTGCCGGCGAAGCCAAAACGCTTGCCCAGCCAGCGCTCCAGCTCGGCGTTGTAGGTCTTGACCACCTTGCCCGGCTGTCCCGCCAGCGCCAGGGTGGGATTGGCCTGGTTGGCCGGATCCAGGTAGCGCTGCGCGATGGCGTCGAAATCCACGCCGTTGGCCATGCCGGCCATGACGGCGATGTCGGCGCCCAAGCGCGCGTCGCCCGGGACGATCCCCCCCAGGCTGACCAGGCTGGCCTTGTTCTCCTGGCGCACGTTGCGTCCGGCATTGACTTCCAGCGTGCCGGGGCCGGCCACCTTGACGTCGGCGTAGATGATGTCGCCGCCGGCCTGCACCAGCGAGACGTCATCGAGGTTGTTATGCACGAACAAGCCCTTGGCATTGACAATGTCGCCGCCGGCCAGGATGCGCGCCGGCAGCGCCGCGCGATACCAGGTCAGCACGCTGCGTCCGGTCTGGGTGGGATTGTAGGTCTGCACCACGCCGGTGGTCAGGCCCATGATATCGCCGGAACGGGCATAGAACAGCGCCGCGGCGTGATCGCCGGCGTGGATCGAGCCGGCGGTGGCGGTGTCGGGGCCGAAGGCGAACAGCGGGAACGCATCCGCCTGCGTCGTGCTGACCGGAGCGTTGAAGTCCCGCGCCGCCGTACCCTCGGGGCTCATGTTGCTGCCCGCCGCGCCAGCGCCGGCGCCGATGAAGGCCGGTTGCAGCGGACTGGGCAAGGCGATGTCGGCATTGGACATGCTGATGGCGTAATTGCCGCCATAGATCCCCGTGCCGGCCAGCATTTCCAATCGGCCACGCGCGGAGGGCGCCAGCATCAGTTGGCCGATGACGTCGTTGTTGCTGCCGCCCCGGGAGATGCCGTAACCGTAGTAGATGCTGCCGCTGGCGGCGGTCGCACGCAAGATGGAAGGATAGACCGCCACCAGGTCCGCGCGGTTGCCATTGCCGGCCAGGGATCTGTCGCGTCCGTTGACAGCCTGCATCCCCGGCACCAGGTTGCCGCCGGCGCTAAAGAGATTGATCGCCGTCTGCGGCGTCCACAAGGAGAACCCACTCGTCCCGCCGCCTTCATAGCGCACGCCATTGACGCTGAACGGCGTCGAATTCTGGATGAAGACGCGTCCCGCATCGCCGGCGTCCGCAATCACCAGATCGCGCCGGGTCTGCACGGTGACCGCGGAGTCGCCCGGCATCAGCGTGACCCCGTTGGCGGCGTTGGAGAGCGTGGCCACGAACGGATCGACCGCCCGAACCTCGCCCAGGTCGATATCGTAGCCAGCGTTGGGCGCGGCCTGGGTGCGATAGATCTGGCGCACGTCACCGATGCTGCCTGCATCCACCAGGCTGGCGCCGCGCAGATTGATGATCGCACCGGACAGGTCGGGATTCTGGATATTGTTGCCGCCCAGACCGGACTGCAGGGCCGGTGCATTGGGATTGACGGTGCCGGCCACGCGGATGCGCAGATCGCCACCGCCGGTGAGGATCATCTTGCCGTCGCCGGTCACCCGTCCGCTGCCGCCCACCGCGGTCACCAGCGCGTCGCTGCGCGCCACCAGGTCGTCGCCGCGGCCGTTGATGACGCCGGCGTCGCCGCCCGCGCTCACGCTGAGATTGCCGCCGCCCAGCGTGCCCAGCCCGGTAAAGCCGGCCACATAGGGCTTGCCACTCTTGTCGCTGGCGTCGGCCGTCCATACATAACTGCCGAAGTTGATCCACCAGGCACTGGCGACCGCATCGGCACCGCCGATGGCGCCGCTGCCCTGGCGCCACAGCCAGTTGCCCACGCCGGCGCTGGCCCACTGCTTGCGCTGCTCCGCCATGGGTTGGCCCCAGACATCGCCGGTGATGTCGCGCCCGGCGCTGACGATCAGATTGCCGCCAAGTTCCGGATACCACGCCTGGTAGGTCGCCAGCGCGGCGCTCAGGCTGGGGGCAGACAAACCGGGAATGCTGCCGCCGCTGGTGCCGCGCGCCAACTGGAAGGCATCCGCACCGAGGCTGTTGAGCACCGGCGCTGACTGGGTGCCTGCCGTATAGACGCCGAACGGCGAGCGCATGTCGATGTCGCGCGCGGCATGGATGCCGATGTCGCCCGTGCCGGTGCGCAGCACCGAGAACAGCGGCGAGAAAACGCGGGTGGTGAGCACGTCCTGCACCGGATTGATGATGACGATGCAGTAGTTCGGCGCCCAGTCGCAGTATCCGGCTTCCCACAGGAACGGTTCGACCGGCTTGCCCGCATAGGAAGGATCGGCGAACAGATCGTTGGCCCCATCCAGGGTCCAGGTGGCGTTGATGCGTTTGGGATCGATGGCGCAATCGGTGGTGTTATGGGCGCAGTCGATGCCGTTGGACCAGTCGTCGTCGATCGGCGTGCCCGGAACCATGCCGTAGATATTGCCGGCGGACCAGACATAGCCGGTGCCGCCCGGCAGCACGTCGGTGCGCTTGACGAAGTGTGCATCGGCCAGCACCACCGAGCCCACGGCGCCCGGTACCGTGGCGCGGCGGTCGCTGGCGCCCAGGTCGGAGCCGGCGGTGAATTGCATGCTCCAGCTGCTGGTGCCGCGCGGCAGCATCGGCGCCACCGCCCAGTTGCGGCCCTGGATGCCATTGTCGTCGGCGCGCAGGTCGACCGGGGCGTCGTTGACCAGCTGGATCTTGGTCAGCCCGGGGATGAGCGCACCGCGCTGCAGTGCGGTGGTCGCTGCCGTCACCATCTGGGTCGGAAGCGCCACGCCCTTGGGCCAGGTCATGGCCGCGACATCGATGTTCGAGCGCAGGCGCGTACCGGCATCGAGCTTCATGCCCGGCGCGAGCGCAATGGCGCTGGCCGGGATGCTGCCCTTGGCCACCGCCAGGCTGTTGTCGGCGTTGTAGACATTGGCGGCCACCACCACGCCGGCCGGCAGCTCGTAGTTGCCGGCCAGCGTGACGCGGGACGGCAGCACGGTGCCCGACGGCAGCATCATCGCATTGACGTCGATGGCGTAGTTGAGCGTGGCGCCTTGCGGGAATACCGTACCGGCATCGAGCGTCACCAGGCCGTCCCTGGGCACGATGATATCGCCGCTGAAGGTACTGCTGCGGGCCGTGGCGGCCGGATCGATCTCGGTCAGATACCAGCCGTGTTCATCCGGCGTGGTCGGCGGCGGCGCGAAGCCATCGTTGATGCTGCCATAGATATTCAGGTTGCCCTTGGCGCGCAGTACCAGCACGCCGGGTTCGCCGAACCCGCGCAGCGCGGTGTTACCCGGATCGGACTGCGGGCCGTAGCGGTAATTGGACAGATCGATGTCGCCCAGCACCGTCAGGTCGCCGGAGGGATTGACCGCCGCGTTGCTGACGATCTCCACGCCCGGACGCAGGTGATAGTCGCCCAGGCCCGCCAGGCGCGCGCGCAGGGCCGTATTGGCCAGCGCGGCGTTGATGTAGGTGCGGCTGTGGCCGTCGATGGTATCGAGGTAGGCCTGGGTCACCAACTGGGAGGTGCGGCCATTGGCATCCGCCGGTGCCGCGGCGGCGTCGTCATAGGTGCGGAAGGCATTGACGGCGATGGAGCGCGCGCCGCTGATCAGCGGCGCCCCGGCGACATTGAGGGCGACATCGTCGGCACCCACGCGCGCGGCGTTCAGGCTCAGGCTGCCGCGCGCCACGCCGTCGTTGCCGGCAGCGGTGCCGCTGCGCAAGTCGATGCGGGCGCCGGCGGCCACATTAAGGTTGCCGCCGATGCTGGTCAGGTCGATCACGGCCCGGTTGGCCGCGTCGATGACCGCGCCATAGCTGTCAAGCCGCATACCGGTGCCATGGGCATCGAGCATGCCATTGAGGTTCAGGTTGTCGCGCGCGGCCAGGCGGATGGTTCCCACCTGGAAGCCGCTGGCGTCGATGCGGCCGTTGACGTTGAGGCTGCCGCCATCCACCGAGACTTCGACCGTGCGGGCTTTGAGCTCGTCGCCCACGGTCAGGTCGCCCTGCTTGATCTGGAAGCGGCGCGCGCCGAACACGCCGCCGGCGGTCAGCCTGGCGTTCAGGTCCGCGAAGTCCGACACCGTCTGCGCCCGCGCGGTGAATTCCGCCGCATCGAAGGGAACCAGCGTGCCGCCGGCATCGTATTGGCCGGACGCCGAACCCTTCAGCACACCCGCCAGCCGGATCACGCCGGCACCCGCACCGAGCGCCACGGCTTCCATGGTACCGCCGGCATTGTTGACGGCCGAGACATCGATCACCGAACCGCCCGCCTGCGTGATATTGCCGGCGCTGCTGCGCAGCGCCAGGTCGCCGCCCTGGCTGTAGCGTGTCTGCTCGAAGAAGCCGATGGCGCGGCCGGCCAGGTCGATCTGGGCGGCATTGCCCAGCATGACGTCGTTCTCGGCGCTGACGACGAGGCGGCCGGAGGGCAGCGCCACCCGTGTATCGATGGTCACATTGCGGCCGGCCAGTTGCCACTCGGCGCCCAGCGCATTGCTGGTGGCCGCCGTGGCCGGTCCTTGCGCGACGATATCGCCGCCGGCCTTCACGCGCATGACGGCGCCGGCTTCGGCCGTGATCAGCGGCGTGTTGAAGGCGAGATTGCCGCCGCTGTAGGCATACCCGGTCGTCGCATCATAGGCGCCCTGGTACTGGTACACCGACAGGGAGCCGTTGTTGTTGGCCACCAGCCGCTCGGCGGCATTGAGGGCGACATTGCCGAAGCCGAGGATCAGCCGCTCCGAAGCGACATTGGACAAGGGTTGCGTCCGCTTGGCATAGCCCAGCACGATGCGCTCGGCATTGAGCGCCAGCGCGCCGTCGCCCAGCCGGTCGGCAATCGCGGCGCCGGCGCCGGGCCGGGTGCTGTTGGAGGTATCGCCGCTACTGCTGGTGGTGGGGACCGTACCGGTCCAGACGATCTCCCTGGCATTGATGCTGGCGCGCTCACCCGTGGCCCCGTAACCATAGATCGCCGGCGCGCTGAAAACCAACTGCTGCAGCGATGCCGCGCCGGTGCTGGCGCTGCCTGTGTCGAAACTGAAGTTGCCATACAGATTGACCGAATTGAGCACGTTGAAGAACAGGTTCTCCACCGCCGGCACACTGGTGCTGCGCTCGCCGGCCAGCAAGCGGTTCAGCACCGCCTCGTTCATCGTCAGGCCAGCGGGCAAGGCGTGGTTGGCGCGCGCGCTATCCAGTGCGGCGTTCTCCCCCATGTTCAGCGACGACACCGCCAGCACCACGTTGCGCGCGCCGAAGCGGGCCGCGTCGCCCAGCGCCACGTTGCCATCGGTGGCCAGCGCCACCGTGCCTTCGCCCACCAGGCGGGTGTCGCTGCCGCAAGGTGCCAGCGCGCAGGCGCCGACGTTAATGCGGGCGCCGTTGCCGCCGGTGGGCAACAGATTGATCCAGCCATGGGACACGGCCAGCACGCCGCCGGAGACCGGACGGAACAGCACCCCGTCATTGGAATCGTAGGCGACCGCGCCGCGCCCGAGGGTATCGATCGCGGCGCCCTGCTCGACCACGATGCCGTTGCTGGCCAGCAGGAACACTTCCGGCGCACGCAGCACGGCGCCGTCCCGCAGGGTCACCTGGCTGGCGCGGGGCGTGAGGGAGGCGAAGTTATCGCCGTGCAGCAGCATCAGTTCGCCGCCGAGCACCATGCGCGAAGCGCCGATGGCGTTGAGGTCGCCGGCGTACACGACGGCATTGCCCGCGCCCGATGGCGTGCCCGTGGGGCCCAGCACCTGCAGATCGCCGGCGGTGACGAACAAGGTGCCGCCAAAGGCATCGCTGCCGCCGCGGGTGAACCGGGCGTCGCCATTGAAGCGGAACAGCGGCTGGCCGGCCGGCGCCACAGCCCGGCCCAGGTCCAGCACCAGGTCATGCGCGTCGAGCGCCAACTGGCCGCGCACCCCGCCGCGCCGCGCGGCATCGGCGCGGACGAAGGCGTCATAGCCGGTTTCGTTGTAACTGGACAGCTGGCGCACGACCGCGCCCGGGGTCACCACGATCTGGTTGGGCAGCGACGCGCGCACGGCCGTATTGGCCACGCCGAGGTAACCCGCGCCGACCACCGAGCCGGTGCCGGTGGCCACCGCCGTCATGCCCGGCTGGGCCTGCTTGCCGATTTCGATGCGGTAGGCGCCCGGCAACAGGGCAAAGGTCGAGGGCAGCAAGGTGTAAGTGCCGGCCTTCAGGCCGCCCACGTCCTGCTGCAGGTTGATCTGCTGTCCGACCAAGGGCGCGCCGGCGCCGACGTCAGCCAATACCGGCGCATATTGCAGGGCGCCCGCAGGCACGATGGCATAGACGGCATTGCCGCCGGCGCTGAAGGTGTTGGTGGGATTGCCGTTGGCCAGCGGGGTGCGCAGCACATCCACCGAGCCGCCGCGGCCGGTAATGAAGCCCGCGCCGCTCAACGTACCGCCGCCGGACAGGTCGAGCAACGATCCCGCCTGGCCGATGACGCTGTTGGCGGCGAAGGTGATCTTGCTGGTACCCAGCGCCGGGAATTGCACCACCTGGCCATTGAGCTTGTAGCTCAGGCCGTCGGTGGTGCCGCCGTAAGGCAAGGCCAGGCCGGTGGCACTGACCGAGGTGATGCTGCCGGGTAGCAGTTGCACCTGGCCCGTCATGGTCGAATTGAAATCCTGCTTGTTCACGCCCAACGCCACCTGTCCCAGCGGTGCGCGCACGATGCCGCCTTGCAGCACCTGTCCGCCGCCCAGGGCAAGGGTGCCGAACACCGAAGCCGGAGTGGCCGGATCGAGATCGGCGTAACGCCGGATGGCCAGCACGTCGTTCGCATCGTAGCCGGACACGATCTGCGCGCTGGCGCTGGTGACCGGATAGATCTGCGCCGCCGTCAGCGTCAGGTTGCCGGTGCCGGCCAGTTCGGTGGTGGTGGTGCCGGCCAGGCCCATTCCCGCCTTGCCGCCCAGCAGGCGCACATCGCCGGTGCTGGTCACGGCGACGTCGGCAAAGCCGCGCCGGTCGAGCACGATGGCCGGCCCGGTCTCTTGCCGCAGGTCGCCGTGCACGCCGCCAAAGCCGACCCGGTCACGCACGTCCACCAGATCACCGCTCACCGCCAGGCTGGCTTTGCTGTCGCGCAGGGAGGCGCCGCTGCGCCAGTTCACCGAAGCCATGAACTCATTGCCCAGCGCACCGGGGGCCGTGGTGGCGCCCGACAGCGCGACATAGGACGAGGCCAGCTTGACCTGGCTATCGATAGCCGCCGACTCCGCCAGGTTGAAGGCGGCCGCCGTCACGCGCAGGCTTTGCGCGGTGCGCAGGTCCAGATTGCCGTCGAAACCGAGCAGACCGTTGACCAGCAGGGAGAGATTGTCGAAGCCGCCCGCGCTCACCTGGTTGACGCCCAGGCGAGCGAAGCCGGCCTGTAGTAGCGGCAGCGTCTGCGTCAGTTGCGCATCGGCCGCCAGGGCGCTGCCGGTATTGTTCTGCGTGAGGAAGAATTCGCGCTGCGCGAAGCTGCCCGGCGCGAACGGTCCGCGCGACAGCACCGGCGTCTCCAGCGCCACCCCGAGCGTGCCGCCGGCCGCGCCCGCGCCGCCGGCGCGCGCGCTCATGGCGCCGTCGAGGTAGAGGCTATGCATGGTCTTGAACACGATGCTGCCGCCATTGGAGGCGACATCCACGGTCTGCATGCCCTGGCCGGTGCGGTAGTCGAAGCTTGCTGCGGCGCCCGAGGCATCCAGCAGCGCGCCCGGACGAACCACGATGGCGATATAGGGCGCACGCGCGGTTCCACTCTTGTCCCAGTCGTTGACGCCGCCGATGGCTATGCTGCCGCCGTTGGCCACCGCGCCATAGCGGCGACCGTCGGCGGCGGTGAAGCTGACCGCGCGCGCGGCCGTATCCAGCACGGCGTTTTCGCCGATCCAGATGGCCTGCCGGCGGTTCGCGCCGGTAGCATCGCGGTTGGGCTTGGTCAGGTCGTCGGCCAGGTCGATGACGATATTGCCGCTCCAGGCGTTGAGCCGCCCTTGCACTTCGATATTGCTCGACGCGCCGCCCAGCAGGCTGATGGCGCGCCCCGGATCGACCGCAACCAGCGCATTGCGGCCGATCCGGATGTCTGCCCCATCCTGCAGACGCTGCGAGCGCAGGATCAGGTCGGCGCCGCTGCGCTGGGTGAAGCTTTGCTTGGCTTCGTTGTTGACGTAGACCGGCGGCGTCCACAAGCTGAGGACCGGCGCCCCCTGATCGACGCCATGGATCTGCAGCACCGGCGCGGCCACCTCCAGGCGAGCGCCGTCCTGAACCTCCAGGCCGCCGTGGCCATTGATGTCATAGACCGAAAAACCGCTCTGGAAACGGTTCACGTCCAGGTTCAAGGCATCGGCGACGGAATTGCCGTCGCTGCCGATCAGCACGCGGCCGGCCGTCTCCAGGCTGAGCGTACCGCCGCCGCCCACGCCAAACCCGCGCAACACGCCGTCCAACTGGAGCTTGCCGCCCTGTCCGAGCACGGTCATCGAATCCGCCGCCAGGCTGATGCTGCCGCCCTTGCCCCCCACCGCCTTGCCTTGCGGCGTCAACGTGGCGCCACCGGAAACGTCGATGCTGCTGCCGGCCGCCAGCGTCACGTTGCGCGCGCTGTCCAGCGTCACGCTGCCGCCGCCTACGAAGGCTTGCGCGTTGGCACTCGCCGCTGCGCCGGGTTGCACGCCGCGCAGGTCGATCGCCACGCCGTCGCGCACCACGATGCCGGCATGATCGGGATTGACCAGCACCAGGGGATTCTGGCCCACATTGGCCGAGGTAAAGACGTCAGTGACGCGCAGACTACCGCTGCGGATGCCGATATTGCCAGCGATGATCACGCCTGGCGCGGTCAGCGCCATCCGGCCGCCATCGGCCAGGCTGATCGCCCCTGTCACCGAGATCGCGCCGCGCGTACCGAGATCCAGCCCGCCCAGTTGCTGCGCATTGAGCCAGGCAGCATCCAGCCAGACGGTACCGTCGCGCACGGCGTCGAGCGTATCGCCCAGTCCCAGCCCGGCAGCGATCCGGGCGACGTCGCCGATGCGTACATCGCTGTCGAACAGGTCGCCGCGGCCGATCCCGTTGTATCGTCCCAAGGCCAACGTGCCGGCACGCGCGGCGGCGGTCTGGACCTGCTTGTAGCCGTCGGCCAGGCCGCCGGTGCGGGCGCGGATCTGGCCAGGTCCGTTATAGACGCTGGCGTCGATGGCGCCTTCGATGACCGCGGTGCGGGTATTGAGCACCAGCGTGCCGGCATCGCGACCCACGGTGTAGCCGGCCTGCAGCACGCGCTGCGGCGCGATCAGCGGGTTGGTATAGTACTCGGTGGTCTTGTCGCCCCAGCGCGCGTGGGCCACTTCAAAGCCCTTGTAGACGCCGCCGTAGGATTGATCCGACCTGGCCGTGTTGGCGTTGTACAGCCGGCCGTCGTTACCTTTGAGCCAACTGACGTTGAGGTAGCCGGTCTGCACATCCAGCGAGCCACCCGCCAGGTTGATGCTGGAACCGGACTGGGTGATGACTTCCCGCCCGCCCAGCGTGATGACGCCGCCCTGCGCCGCCCATTCGCTCACGCGATGCCCCTGGTTGGCCAGGTAACCGCCGGCCTCCAGCAGGCCGCCCGCGGTGTACCAGCGTTCCGATTCGTAACCGCCGGTGCCGGGCGCCACATACAGCAGTTGCCGCGTATCGATCCAGACATCGCCGTTGGCCAGCTTGCCGGCGTCGCGCGCGGCCGGCGCATCGCGCAGTTCATTGCCCTGGATGTTGATCTTGAGATTGTTGCTCTCCATCGCCAGCCGCACGCCCACCGCGCCGGCCACATCCAGGCTGGCGCCGCTGGCGACCTGGCTGCGACCGCCGGCCGCTACGGCGATCTGGCCGCCGGTGGCCAGCGTCATCGAGCCGGGTTCAAAGCTGACGCTGCCGCCGCTGACGATCTCGATGCGGGACTGGTCGCGCCGGTCCGGCAGCCTGGCCAGGTTGTCGAAGACGCCCTGCTGCGCATTCTGGCGCAAGATATCCTGCGCCGAGGAGTCGGCAATCAAGGCATCGCGCTTGCTGTTGAGCACAGTGCTCTTGCCGTCGTCCTCGATCACTACCGCGGTGCTGGCGTTGGCGCCCAGCGTTACCTTGCCGGCAGCGTCGCCGGCGGCATTGAGCAGGTGGATGGTGCCGCGCGTATCGGCAGTAGTGCTGGAGACGACCACGCCGTTCTGCTGCACGTCGCGGCCGGCCAACGTGATGTCGCCTTGCGCGGCGGTGATCAATCCGTCGTTGACGGCCTTGCCCGCCCCGCTGCCGGCCACGATGCCCGGTGCGATCTCGGCGCCGCGGGTGGTGGAGAAGGTATTGGCGTCCGACGCCACTCCCTTGCGGATGACGAAGCTATCGCCGGCGGCAAGCCCGGCCTGCCCTCTGGCCGTGGCAATCTGGCCGGCATTGTGCACCTCGGTGCCCAACAACAGCACATACCCGCCGCCACTGGTCACCGACTCCGGCAGCGCGGTACCAAGTCGGGCGCCTGCTTCGACGATCAAGCGGCCATTGGCGTCGGTGAAGCTGGGCGTGCGCGCATCGCTGCCGTAGATCCCGTCGCGGGTGAACTGGCTGTCGCTGATGCTGGCCGCCGCCGCCACCAGATTACGCGTATCGACCTGGCTGCTGCCGGCAAACACCACGCCATTGCGGTTGACGATCATCACCGTACCGTTGCCGCTGATCTGGCCCTGAATCTGGCTCGGGCGCGCCAGCGGGTCGTTGACCCGGTTCAGCACGGCCCAGGCCGGCTGCTGCAAGAAGGTAAGGACGGTGTTCTTGCCGACGTTGAAGCTCTCCCAGTTCAGGATCGCCCGATCAGCGGTCTGCTGAATCGCCACCATCGTCTTGCCGTTGGCGGTGCTTTGCGTGGGCGCGCTGGCGTTGATCCAGCCGCGCGTCAAGGAATGGGTATCGACCTTCAGGCCGCCGTCCGCAAGTCCATCGGGCACGCTGCCGCCATTGGCCAGCGCCGCTTGCCGCGCGGCTTCCTGCGCCGCCTGCTGGGCCGCGATACCGCGCGCCAGGGCCGAAAGATTATTGATGGAGCGTTGCAATTGCGCATTGGCTTGCTGCTGTTGCTGCGAAGGATTGGTTAGCAGTGATGCCGGCGTGCCGTTGGGCAGATAGCCGGTGGTGGCGGCGCTGTTTTGCGTGGCGCCCTTGCTGGCGAACCAGGCCGGGCTGAAGGCTTGCTGTGCAAACAGCGACGGGGCGGCGCCCGCGGCCAGCAGCAGGGCCACGGCCTGCGCGATCGGCGCGCGGTGAAGCGGCCGTGCGGCCCTGTTTTTTATCGTTGGAGTCGGTGCGCCACAACCACGTTTGTTCATGATGAGTCCCATCGAGAGCTGAATCGATCACGACCGCTTGCCGCAAGGCGGCGGGCGGGTCAGATGAAGAAAGCGGTTGCCGCACGGGAGTGCTGCGCCGCAACCAGTCTCTACAAGGACGTCATGTCTTTCGGGAATCCCCCAACTATTTTTTGCGGGGACGATGCACGCCCTCCTTCAGCTCAATACCAGCACACCACCGGGCAGGCGGCGCGCCTTCAGATCGAAGGAATACTGCAGTTGCAATAGGGCGCCGTCGAGCGCGGCGATGGCGAAACGGCCGTTGACCGCACTGTCTTCCAGTGCGGTAGCGGCCAGCATCACACGGCCGGGACGATAGCGATTGATCTCGGCGATCACCTGCTTCAACGGCGCCTGGCGAAATACCAGCTCGCCGCGGCGCCAGGCCGATACCGCCTCGCCGTCCACCGGCGCCGCCCGGCCCAGTGCCTGGCCGTCATACGTCGCCTGCTGGCGCGCGGCCAGTTCCAGGCGGCCCTTGGGGTGGTCGATGCTGACCTTGCCGCGCAGGCACGTCACGCATACCTGACCATCCAGATGGCGCACTTCGAACTGCCCTTCGCGCGCGGTGCTGCGGCCCACGCCGGCCTGCACGCTGAAGGTAGCGCCGCCGACGGCCATGTCCACCGCCGCCTCGCCGCTGATGAGATCGATCGCGCCGCCGCCGGCATCGGCGATGTCGCGGCGGATGCTGGTCTGGGTGTTGAGGGTCACCTGCACGCCCTCGCCCATGGCCAGTGCGCGCCGTTCGCCCTTGGCGGTGCGTGCGTCGGCCTGCCATTCGTCCAGCGAAGGCCAGAGCTGGAACGGCGGATGGACGATGGCCGCGCCCGCGGCGCCCGCCACCGCGGCGCCTGCGGTGCGCAGGAACAGGCGGCGACCGCGGCTGACGGGCTGCATGGCGCGGTCGTGGCGCTCGGCGGCGGCCTCGTCGTTTTGCAGCAGTTGGCCGATGGCCGGTCCGAGCGCCTGCCATTGACGCTTGGCCTCGTCGAAGGCGCGCGCATGCTCGGGACTGGCCTGGCGCCAGCGCCGGAACGCCTGGGCATCCCACTCGGTGACCTCGCCCGAGGTCAGGCGGCGCAGCCAGAGGCGCGCCTCTTCCCTGAGCGTTTCAGGCAAGGGGCGGCTGTTGTCGGACGGCATGTTCACGGTCGGAGATTCCACGGGAGGCTTGGGCACGGCGGCGCCGGCATGTCAGGCTGTGTATTGGCAAGGACGCTGGCCGCAACGCAAACCCGCAATCAATTTTTTTCTTCCATGCGCGACATGCAAAAGTCATGCGCGCGTTTGAGTTCATGTTCCACGGTACGCAAGGATATCCCGAGCCGCTCGGCCACTTCTTTTTGCAGCATGCCTTCCAGGCGCACCATGATGAGGATTTCGCGGCGCCGCGGCGGCATGCGCTCCAGCAGGCGCAACAGGGTCTGCACTTCAGAACGCGCCTCCGCGGTCTGCTCCGGGCCCGGCGCGGTGTCGGCCAGATCCAGCAACTCGGCCACTTCGCCAGGCGGCAATGCGCGGCTCTGACTGCGGCGCTGATCGACGGCGATATTGGCCGCCATGCGCAACAGGAAGGCATGCGGATTCATGACCGGGCTCTGGCCCTCCATGCGCTGCAGGCGCAGCCAGGTGTCCTGCAAGGCGTCGCCGGCCAGGTCGTCGCTGCCAAGGAGGCGCGTCAGCCGGCGCTTCAGCTCGCCGTAGCGCGCGGACAGATGGCTGAGCAGCGTGGCGCGGACGTCTTCGGTCATCACGGCTCCCCCGCGGCGCAGGAACGGCCGGCGACCTGGTCGCGCGGCAGGATCAGCAAGGTGAACGGCTGCGCCAGGCCTGGCGGCGGCGTACGGCCGATCTCCAGGCGGTCGAGCGCGGCGGTCAGCAAGGCGTCGCGGCGAGCGTCGCCGGTGCCGCTCATCAGCCGCGGCCGGCGCACCGTGCCGGCGTCGTCAATATCAAAACGCAGCAAAGCGCGGTAGCTGCCCGGTGCGGTGGCCTCGCTGGCGCAGAAGGCGTCCCGGACACGGGCCTGCACCAGGGCGTCGTAGCTGTCGAAGGAAGGCGGCGCGGCAATCGTGGCCGTTTGAGAAAGAGAAGATGCGAAAGAAGATGCAGCCCCGGCTGCCGCCGGCTTCAGGACGAACAGCTCGGTCACGCCGTCGCGCACTTCCTCGGCGCCCAGGCCAGTGCCCTGCAGCAGCAGGCGCAGGCCGGCGCCAATATCGTAGCGACCCTGTACCGCGGATGCGGTGCGGCCCTCCACCAGTTTGCTGGGATACAGCGTGGGCCGTCCGGTGATCACCGTATAGCGATCCAGGGCGTCGGAGAGCGACAGCGCGGGGATGTCAAAGTCGAACAACCGTTGCATGCTACTGCCTTGCTCCTTCCCCTCTGCACAGGCGGCCCACGCCCACAGCGCCGCCAACAGGCCGGCTGCGATGCACCGACACGCCGGCGCCAGCGCCCGGATCAAAGCCCGCCCTTGATTCATCACCTGAAATAGCCGCCGTGTTTCTTGATGGATTGTGGATACGGCTGTGTCGCGATCGAGAGCCGTTAATGTAACGAGGGAAAGTTACAGATATGTGACAGTAAAACGGGGTAAAACCTGTTCAAGGCTCGCATCGGCCGCGCGAATTGCGCCGGCTGGTTGGCTGTTCGTCCGTCCCGCCGACTGAACGATGGCCGATAAAATCCAGGCCGCCATGCGCAGCGGCCATTGAATGCGTGCCTCTTCGGCGCCGAATGCCGGCTCGATCCGCCTGCCCGGCCATGCCGCAGCCCATCGGCGGCGGCGCTGGCCGCCAACGTGACGTTCAGGGGTGCCTGGCCCCTAAGATCCTTCCATGCACGGTTGATCGCCTCCGGCTCACTCCAAGTGTGATCGCGGCCCGCGAAGCAGGCAATCGAGGCGGCAAGACAACAACAACAACAACAACAACAACAACAACAACAACGCCGCTGAATATCCCCTTCAGCTCGCTCGCTGCTGTCCGCGTCGGGCGCCCATTCCCCTTTCCAACAGGCTGCGGACAACCTTTTCGCGTTGAGCGGCCCCGCACCGGACCGCAGGATTTTCTTCGCCCCGGCCACGAATGTGGGCAACGCCAACAGCAGCCAAACACCTGTTACGGTGCGTCACGCATCGGGCAACGATCTCAGCATTGGATATGCTTCAGCACCATGTCGAACAGGCGGCCGGCGGCCTTGAAGCTGATGCGCCCCGAGTGATAGAGCACCCCGAAGCGCAGCCGCTCGACTTCGCCGAAATAATTCACCTCGCGCACCTTGCCGGCGACGGCGCGCAGCAGGAAAGCGGGAACCGGTGCATAACATTTCAGCGCCAGGATGAAGTGCAGGCGCGTCATATGATCGTCGAGCCGCGCCACCACCTGATGCTGGACGCTCATTTTTGCCAACTGGCGATCGACATAGTGGCTATAGGCCGAGAGCGACGATTCCAGCACGACGTCGAGCGGCCCGGCGCCTTCGGCGCGTTCGTTGTCGGCGGCGGTGACCCAGGCGATGCGCTCTTCGTGCATCAGGTCGGCATCCTGCTCGTTGTGGTACAGCGGGCGGATCACGAGATCCAGCTTGCCCCGCGAAAATAACTCCATGAGTACCGTGGGCTTGGCGACATGTAGCACGCGGCCAGCCGCCAGGGCGTTGTATTTTTCCTGGTGGACGCAATAGAAGGCGCCCAGGTGATCACAGATGCCCACGCGCAGGACATCGATCTTCTCGCCCTGCGTCAGGCGCCGCAACTCATCCTGGGCCGCCGCGACGGAAAATACCGCTTCGGTGATCTTGTCGTTGCGCACGCTGATGGTATTGCCGGTGCGCGACAGCACGGCGACGCCCGAGAATTTCTCGAACTTGGAGATCTGCTGAGAGACCGCCGACGATGTCACGCCGAGACGTTCGGCGGCGATCTTCACGCTCTGGCGCAGCAAGACCTCGCGCACGCATTGCACGGTCCAGAATGACAGGCGATTGATGCCTGTGACCGTGTCATCCGTTGCCCCGAATCGAGCACCCTCACCGAAATTCATCGGCAAATTCCCACTACCACCCATTATCGTCTTTCCCACATCTATCTACCTGGTTGCCAATCCCGCCGGAGAGCCGATCGATCATTAACCCTCACCCCTCGACCATCGATCTGCCATGCCGAACCGGCGCGCGGCCACACCGAATTGATTCGGACAAGCGCGGTCACGCCGCCGCCGTGCATATCCGCGGCGCAGCATCCGGCGACCTGCCATTGAAATTTCTGTTGAATGCATCTCCGTGCGCGGCGCATCTGCTTTCGCCGCGAAGAATCCAGCGGCGCTCTGGCCGCCCGCTGATCGTTATCCACGGGAAATGCAACGAACGTCTGCGCGGCACCAGCGATTCCCGCCCGTGCGCTTGGCCACGGACATGGCCTCGCCTGCCGCCAGCATCAATTCTTCCGGATGCCAGCGTGCCGTTGAGGATGAGATTCCGATCGATAAGCCGACCGAGAATTCCTGACTGGAATAGCACAGGGGTGCAGCGAGGGCTTGAATCAGTTTGCGGGCGATCGCTTCGCTGCTCGCAGGAGCGAAGCGAATATCATCGATGAACAGCACGAACACGTCGCCGCCTATGCGTGCCAGCAAATCGGTCTGGCGCACCACGGCGCGCAATTTCTCCGCGGCTGATCTCAGGATAACGTCTCCGACTGGTGTCCGTTGACATCATTGATCTGCCGGAAGCCATCCAGTCCCATCAGCAGTACGCCGGCGCCGCCGCGGCCCCTCGCCGATGCGCGCGCCATGTGCATGTCGAGCATCTCGCGACCGGCCAGGCCGGTCAGGACATCGATCCTGGCATGATGCGCGCCTGCGCCGCTCCGACGTGTCTCGCCCGCTGGCATGCGACCATACATGGGAATCAGCTCGCGCTCCATGCACCGCTCGTAAAGCTGCGGGCGGCCTGCCGATACGGTTCCGGATCGTGCCGCCTGAGCGTCCGCGCCGCGCGTACGACTGTATCGATGGCGCAGCAGGAAAAGCAAGACGGCAACGGCGAACACTGCCGGCAACCACGGCAGCACGGGCCAGCGTGTCAGCAGCGCCAGCGCGGCATCCGGGAAAGAGGATTGTGATGGTGCGACGCCACGGCCGGCGATCCGCCGCCAAGGCTCGCGCGGTTGCAGGGCGGTCACGCCGACGGCAATCATGCGCGGCAGTTTGGCACGCAAGACGCGCTGGATGGTGGGGATCCGGCATCTGCGGCGTTGCGGGGTATCGACGGCGCCCAGTGTATGCGCGGTGAGGCTTGCGAAGATACGCGACATTCCGCGCTTGTCCATCACGCAGGATGTCTCTATCCGTTTCGCAGCATGTCCGGGATCATTCGCATGTCCGGGATCATTCTTCAGTCCGACACGAACATCCTGCGGGATGTCGCGCCGACGGTGACTTGCCGCTTGCATCGTGTACCCCGCAGCGGAAGGTCCCTCCCGGAAGTGATGGGCCAGCGCCGCCACTGGCACGGAGAGAGAGACCGGGAACAGAACGGCACCCGCCAGCATGACCATGCCGGCCGCTCGCAAGCGGCCGGCAGAGCTGTTTCTCACGCGACACGCGGCCTGTTTCCAGGCTTTGCTTCCACGCTTTTTGAACAAACTGATCATCGCCCCACCCCATTGCCTGCAACAGACGAACATAGTGGCCCCCAGGCCTGCACCATGCTGCTCCCTCTAAAAACACTGCCCCCGATACCTCGGCTACTGCGCCGAAGGCCGGCGCCCATCGCCATCGGCGCTCCGTATGCGCCATTCGTCCCGCCCCCGATCGACAAGCTCCGCGCCCTTCATCCGCGCATGGAAACTCAGGAAATTTCCGCAATCGAGCGCTTTCGAATAAAACCATCCCTGCGCCAGATCGACGCCGCGCTCGGCGAGATAGCGAACCTGCTCCGCAGTCTCGACGCCTTCCGCGATCGTCATCAGTCCAAGACTTCGGGCCATCTCGATGATGATCTTGCCCCTGATTGACGGACACCTATCTAAGCGACATTGGCCAGCTCGTACTGCTCTGGGCTGAGGTAGCCCAGGGTCGAGTGCAGCCGGATCCGATTGTAGTCAACCTCAATGTAGTCAAACACATGAGCCTTGGCCTGC
>WNDX01000038.1 GCA_009914615.1 Herbaspirillum frisingense | reverse complement strand
GGCTGCACTCGTTTCGGCGCCTGAAGATTCGTTACGAACGCTATGCTCATATCCACGAAGCCTTCCTGTCATTGGCTTGCGCCTTGATTTGCTGGACCCGGTTAAAACAACTTTTAAAATAATTTCGCAACAGCCTCTTAGAGAGGAAATTACATGCCCATCGTTGAGATTGACAACATCACCAAGAGCTTCGGCAGCAACCAGGTGTTGAACGGCATCTCGCTGTCGGTCGAGCGCGGCCAGGTGGTGGCCATCATCGGCCGGTCGGGTTCCGGCAAGAGCACCATGCTTCGCTGCATCAACGGCCTGGAAAGCATCGACAGCGGGAGCATCACGGTGGCCGGGCACAAGCTGACCAACAAACATGAGCACCTGATCGAGTTGCGCAAGGACGTGGGCATGGTGTTTCAGCATTACAACCTGTTCCCGCACCTGACGGTGGAGGAGAACGTGATGCTCTCGCCGCGCATCGTCAAGAAGATCGCCACCGAGACCACGCGCGACACCGCCATCAAGGTGCTGAAGCAGGTGGGCCTGGAGCACAAGCGCGACGCTTATCCCGAGCAGCTCTCCGGCGGTCAGCAGCAGCGCGTGGCGATCGCCCGTTCGCTGGCGATGGAGCCGCAGGTGATGCTGTTCGACGAAGTGACCTCGGCGCTGGATCCGGAACTGACGGCCGAAGTGCTGAAGGTGATGGAAGAACTGGCGCGTGGCGGCATGACCATGCTGCTGGTGACGCACGAAATGGAGTTCGCGCGCCGCGTGGCCGACCTGACGGTGTTCATGCATCAAGGCAAGGTGTGGGAGGCGCGCCCGTCCAAGGAGTTCTTCTCCGATCCGCAGACGGCCGAAGCCAAGCAGTTCATCGGCGCGGGTTCGATCAAATGAGCCCGGTTCTGGTCGCCGCTTCCGCCTATGGCGCCGATCTGGTGCGCCGCGTCGGCCATGCCGACCTGGTGCACGTGGTGGCGGCGGCCGGGGCGTCGGGGTTCGAGATCCGGCGCGAACTGTTCAACGGCGCGGAGGATCTGCCGGCGCTGCGCGCCTTGCTCGACCAGCATAAGCTGTACTCGGTCTATTCAGCGCCCATCGAGATGTTCCGCGCGGACGGCAAGTTCGACCGCGAACAGATCGAAACGGCCATGGACGAGGCGCAGCAGATCGGCGCGCGCTACCTGAAGGTGTCGCTGGGGCATTTCTCGGCTGCCAGCGATCTGCAGAGCCTGCTGCGATTCGTCTCGCAGGCGCCGGTCGAGGTCTTGCTGGAAAACGACCAGACCCCGCAGGGCGGTCGACTGGAGCCCATCGTCAGCTTCTTCTCGCTGTGCACCGGCAACGGCTATGCCTTCGGCATGACCTTCGACATGGGCAACTGGCGCTGGAACGGCGTCGATCCCGAGCTGGCGGCGCGCACGCTGGCGCCGCATGTGCGTTATGTGCATTGCAAGGGCGTGCGCGACGACAAGGGCCGGCTGAAGGCAGTGCCGCTGCAGGCGCAGGATACGGACTGGCAGCAACCGATCGCGCATTTCCCCAAGGGTATCTTGCGCGCTATCGAATTCCCGCTGGTGGACAGCGACCTGGAAGAGGTCACGCACCGCTATGTGGCGATGCTGGCCGCGGTGTGACGGAAAAGTGTGACGGAAAAGTGCGACGGAAAGACAAGGATGAAAGACGACGCGGTGCAACTGGATGTGGTGACCTACGGCGAGGCGCTGGCCTTGCTGGTGGCCGACGAGGTCGGCGCCTTCGAGGATGTGGAAAGGTACACGCGCCGGTTGGCCGGCGCGGAGACCAACGTGGCCATCGGCCTGTCGCGCCTGGGGTTGAAGGTGGGCTGGGCCAGCCGCGTCGGCAACGATTCCTTTGGCCGCTTTATCCGCAAGCGGGTGGCGCAGGAGGGCGTGGACGTCAGTCGCGTGCTGACTGACATGGAATTCCGCACCGCCATCCAGTTGAAGGCCAAGGCGGTGAACGGCGCCGACCCGGCCATCGAGTATTACCGCAAGGGCTCGGCGGCCAGCCATCTGTCGGTGGCCGATTTCGACGCGGCCTATTTCGGCGGCGCGCGCCACCTGCATGCGACCGGCATCGCGCCGGCCCTGTCGGCGACCACCATGCAATTCGCCCACCATGCGTTGGATTTCATGCGCGCGCGCGGCAAGACCATCTCCTTCGATCCCAATCTGCGGCCCATGCTGTGGCCGTCGCAGGAAGTGATGGCGCGCCAGCTCAACGAACTGGCTTTCAAGGCGGACTGGGTCTTGCCCGGCCTGTCGGAAGGAAACATCCTGACGGGGTACACTGAGGCCCGCGATATCGCCGCGTTCTATCTCGAGCGCGGCGTCTCCATGGTGGTCATCAAGCTCGGCGCCGAGGGCGCCTACTGGCGCAACGCGCACGGCGAGGGCAGGGTGGCCGGCGTCAAGGTGGAGCAAGTGGTCGATACCGTGGGCGCCGGCGACGGCTTCGCGGTGGGCGTCATCAGCGGCATGCTGGAAGGCTTGCCGGTGGAGCAGGCGGTGATGCGCGGCAACCGCATCGGCGCCTTCGCCATCCAGGTGGTGGGCGACATGGAAGGCCTGCCCACCCGCGCCGAGCTGGAGGCCGCCTAGGCGTCGCCATTTGCCATATTGAACGGGAACACGAATGAAACAGCGCGTAGTGGTGTACAAGACTTTGCCGCAGCATCTGACCGAACAACTGCAAGCCGAATTCGACGTCACCCTGTTCGACCGCATCAACGATGCCAACCGCGCCGCCTTCCTGGAGGCGCTCAAGACCGCCCACGGCATCATCGGCGCCAGCTTGCCGATCACCCCGCAGATGCTGGACAGCGCGCCGGATCTGAAGATCGCCTCCACCGTCTCGGTCGGGGTGGACAATTTCGACCTGGACTATTTCAGGCAGCGCGGCCTGATGCTGGCGCATACGCCGGGCGTGCTCAACGAAGCCACCGCCGACACCATCTTTTCCCTGATCCTGGCCAGCGCGCGGCGCGTGGTGGAACTGGCCGAATACGTCAAGGCCGGCCGCTGGAAAGGCAGCATCGGCGAGGCCCAGTTCGGCGTCAACGTGCATGGCAAGACGCTGGGCCTGATCGGCATGGGCCGCATCGGCAGCGCCGTGGCGCGGCGCGCGCATCACGGTTTCGGCATGAAGATCCTCTACAACAATACGCGTCCCAACCCCGAGGCCGAACGCGAACTGGACGCCACCTTCACCAGCAAGGACGAGTTGCTGGCACACGCCGATTTCGTCTGCCTGATGCTGCCGCTGACGCCGCAGACCGAGCGCATATTCGGCGCGCGCGAATTCGGCCTGATGAAGCGCAGCGCGATCTTCATCAACGCCTCGCGCGGTCGCATCGTGGACGAGGCGGCACTGATCAAGGCCCTGCAGGACAAGACCATCTACGCCGCCGGCCTGGACGTGTTCGAGGTCGAGCCGCTGCCGGTCGATTCGCCGCTGCTGGCGCTGTCCAACGTGGTGGCCTTGCCGCACATCGGTTCGGCCACGCATGAGACGCGCGTGGCCATGGCCGAGCTGGCGGTGGCCAACCTGGTGGCCGGTCTGCGCGGCGAGACGGTGCCGCACCTGGCGCTCTGAGCCGGCGCGGCCGATGCCGTGTTGGACCGGCAGTCTCGCCGGAGCGCGATTCCGATCCGCCCTGCGGAACCCCGGCGCCCGGCTTGTGGTTTATCCTGCGGCGGGCGGAAACCGCCGGCCGGTTCTTCCGGTCTTCTCTCCAGGCATGCCTGCGGCGCCGATTCGGTATTGCGCTGCAATATCAGCGTCGGACGGCCTCGCAGCCAGTGTGACCACGAAGTTTTTTGGTTGCAGGGGGCATTTCCTCTTTCGCTCACAGAAATTAGTGTGTATGCTTCGAACATTAAAAAGAACGATCGTGCTAAATTTCGGTGGGCGCCTCGTTTTGCTTTTATAATCCGGCAGAAGTTTACGTTTACGTCAATTCCTTTTTTCAAGGGCCATGCGATGAAAGTATTAGTACCAGTCAAGCGCGTCGTGGATTACAACGTCAAGGTGCGCGTCAAGAGCGACGGCAGCGGCGTGGATATCGCCAACGTCAAGATGTCGATGAACCCGTTTGACGAAATCGCGGTGGAAGAAGCCGTGCGCCTGAAAGAGGGCGGCAAGGTCACCGAAGTGATCGCCGTCTCCGCCGGCGTGACCCAGTGCCAGGAAACCCTGCGCACCGCCATGGCCATCGGCGCCGACCGCGGCATCCTGGCCGAAGTGGGCGCGGACGTCGAACTGCAGCCGCTGGCCGTGGCCAAGATCCTGAAGGCGCTGGCCGAGAAGGAACAGCCGCAACTGATCATCCTGGGCAAGCAGGCCATCGACGACGACTGCAACCAGACCGGCCAGATGCTGGCCGCGCTGCTGGGCTGGCCGCAAGCCACCTTCGCGTCGAAGGTCGTGCTGGAAGACGGCAAGGTGACGGTGACCCGCGAAGTGGACGGCGGCCTGGAAACCCTGGCCCTGACCCTGCCGGCCATCATCACCACCGACCTGCGCCTGAACGAGCCGCGCTATGTGACGCTGCCCAACATCATGAAGGCCAAGAAGAAACAACTGGACAACGTCAAGCCGGAAGAACTGGGCGTGGACGTGGCGCCGCGCGTGAAGACGCTGAAGGTCGCCGAGCCGCCCAAGCGCAGCGCCGGCGTGAAGGTTCCGGATGTCGCGACGCTGGTCGCCAAACTGAAAAATGAAGCCAAGGTGATCTGATCATGACCGCACTCGTTATTGCCGAACACGACAACGCCAGCCTGAAGGGCAGCACCCTCAACACCATCACCGCGGCCACGCAACTGGGCGGCGAGGTCCACGTACTGATCGCCGGTTCCAACGCCAAGACCGCGGCCGACGCCGCCGCGCAGGTGGCGGGCGTGGCCAAGGTTTTGCTGGCCGACGGCGCGCAATTTGCCGACGGCCTGGCCGAGAACGTGGCCGAGCAAGCCCTGGCGATCGCCAAGGACTACAGCCACATCCTGGCGCCGGCCACCGCCTACGGCAAGAACATCCTGCCGCGCGTGGCCGCCAAGCTGGACGTGGGCCAGATCTCCGACATCACCAAGATCGATTCGCCGGACACCTTCGAGCGTCCGATCTATGCCGGCAACGCCATCGCCACCGTGCAATCGACCGATGCCATCAAGGTGATCACCGTGCGCACCACCGGTTTCGACCAGGCGGCGCAAGGTGGTTCTGCCGCCGTGGAAACCATTGCGGCCGTGGCCGATTCGGGCAAGTCCAGCTTCGTGGGTCGTGAAGTCGCCAAGTCGGATCGTCCAGAACTGACCGCCGCCAAGATCATCGTCTCCGGCGGCCGCGGCATGGGTTCGTCGGAAAGCTTCAAGATCCTGGAGCCGCTGGCCGACAAGCTGAACGCCGCCATGGGCGCCTCGCGCGCCGCGGTGGATGCCGGCTACGTGCCCAACGACTGGCAGGTCGGCCAGACCGGCAAGATCGTGGCGCCGCAGTTGTATATCGCCGTCGGCATTTCCGGCGCGATCCAGCACCTGGCCGGCATGAAGGATTCCAAGGTGATCGTGGCGATCAACAAGGATGAAGAAGCGCCGATCTTCTCGGTGGCCGACTACGGCATCGTGGGCGACCTGTTCGAGGTCGTGCCCGAGCTGGTCAAGCAACTGGGCTGATCCACGGCCCAATCGTCATCCGCAGTATCCGCCCCGGCTTTGGCCGGGGTGTTTTCATCCGGCGCCGCCGCGGCGCCGGTAGTATGTTTCGCAAGCAAAGGGACGACGCAGAGCGTCCCTCTCAGGAGGTTGGAGATGAGTTACACCGCGCCATTGAAGGATATGTTGTTCGTCATGAACGAGCTGGCCGGCCTGGCCGCTGTCAATGCCTTGCCGGGCTGCGAGGACGCCACGCCGGAAACGGCCGAAGCCATCCTCGAAGAAAACGCCAAATTCTGCAGTGAAGTGGTGGCGCCGCTGAACCATTCCGGCGACAAGGAACCGAGCTTCTGGGCCGACGGCAAGGTCACCACCAGCGCCGGCTTCAAGGAGGCCTTCAAGCAGTTCGGCGACGCCGGCTGGCAAGGCCTGCAGCATCCGGTCGAATTCGGCGGCCAGGGCTTGCCCAAGCTGATGGCTACGCCTTGCATCGAGATGCTGAACTCGGCCAACCTGTCGTTCGCGCTGTGCCCGCTCCTGACCGACGGCACCATCGAAGCGCTGATGACCGCTGGCACCAAGCAACAGCAGGAAACCTTCATCGCCAACTTCATCTCCGGCAAGTGGACCGGCACCATGAACCTGACCGAGCCGCAGGCCGGTTCCGACCTGGCGCTGGTGCGCACGCGCGCGGTGCCGCAGGGCGACGGCACGTTCAAGCTCTCCGGCACCAAGATCTTCATCACTTACGGCGAGCACGACATGGCGGAGAACATCGTGCACCTGGTGCTGGCGCGCACGCCGAACGCGCCGGAAGGCGTGAAGGGCATCTCGCTGTTCATCGTCCCCAAGTTCCTGATCAATGCCGACGGCTCGCTGGGCGAGCGCAACGACGTGCATTGCGTTTCCATCGAACACAAGCTGGGCATCAAGGCCAGTCCGACCGCGGTGCTGCAGTTCGGCGACCACGGCGGCGCCATCGGCACGCTGGTGGGCGAAGAGAACCGCGGCCTGGAATACATGTTCATCATGATGAACGCCGCGCGCTTCGCGGTGGGCATCCAGGGCTTGTCGGTCTCCGAGCGCGCCTACCAGAAGGCCGTGGCCTACGCCAAGGACCGCGTGCAGTCGCGCGACCTGGCCGGTTCGGCCGGCGCGGTCACTATCATTCACCAGCCCGACGTGCGCCGCATGTTGATGTCCATGCGCGCCCAGGTGGAGGCGGCGCGCGCGCTGGCCTACGTGGCCGCGGCCACGTCCGATGCCGCGCATTTCCATGCGGACGAGGCGACCCGCAAGGCCAACCAGGCCTTCTATGAATATCTGGTGCCCATCGTCAAGGGCTGGTCCACCGAGCTGGCCATCGACGTCACCTCGACCGGCGTGCAAGTGCACGGCGGCATGGGCTTCATCGAAGAGACCGGCGCCGCGCAGTATTACCGCGATGCCCGCATCCTGCCGATCTACGAAGGCACCACCGCCATCCAGGCCAACGACCTGGTGGGTCGCAAGACCGCGCGCGACGGCGGCGCCGTGGCCAAGGGCATCATCGCCCAGGTGCGCAAGACCGCCGCCGCTCTGGAAGGCGATGCGCAGCTGAAGGCCATCGGCCTGCGCCTGAACGAAGCGGCGACCGCGCTGGAAGAGGTGGTCGATTTCGTGGTCGGCAACATGAAGAGCGATATCAAGGGCGTCTTCGCCGGTAGCGTGACCTATCTGAAGATGGCCGGGATCGTGCTGGGCGGTTGGCAGATGGCGCGTGCAGCCGAGGTATCGGCGGCCAAACTGAAGGCGGGCGAGGGCGACGCGAAGTTCTATGAAGCCAAGCTGGCGACGGCGCGCTTCTTCGCCGACCAAATCCTGCCGCAGGCGCTGGCTTACCGTACCGCCATCGTCGATGGCGCGGCGTCGGTGCTGGCCCTGGCTGAGGACCAGTTCTGAGTTGATGCGCCCACGCCTCCCGCCGCGCGCGGGTGGGCGCCCACGAAAAAGCCCGGAAGGCCGAGATCGCGGCCTTCCGGGCTTTGTCTTTTGCGGCGTTGCGAGTCAGCCGAAGGCGCCGCCGGTGAACAGCAGGTCGAAGCTGCGGGCCATCAGGGCGATCAGGCCCATGGCGCCCAGGCCCACGGTCAGCACGATGATGACCGCCAGGATCCAGTGCGACTCCGACTGCTTGCCGCTGCCGGCGTTGTGCCGGGCGTCCCATTTCTCGTCGGGCGTCAGGCCGATCACCAGCGCTTCCAGGCAGCCGCACAGCACCGAGATGACGAAGGGCAGGCCGGTGAACAGTTGCGGCGCCTCGGGCTTGGCCGCCATCAGTGCCAGCGACAGCGGAATGGACAGAATGTGCAGCCAGCCGAAGCGGTCGCGCGTGCCGTACAGATAGAAGCGATGCAGGCCGATGCCGCCCAGCACGGCGGCAATCAGGGTGGCCAGGGTCTTGTTCTTGTGCTTGACGGGATGGGGCATGCCTGGATGTCTTGTCTCTGGGCCGCGCGGCGGACCGGCGGCGTTGTTGTCGTTGGGATATCGGGCCGAGTATAGCGCATCGGCCGGATGGGCTTCCCTTCCGGCAAGAGGCGGTGGGCCAAAGGAAGAGCTGGAACGGGAGGGCTCGGTTGTTGCCGTCGGGACAAGGAGATCCGGCGAGCGGCGGCCTGTCCGGCGCTTGCACTGATGTCATTTGGCATCAGAATCGGCGGTTTTTGGGGGCTTTCTGCGTTGGATAAGTACACAAAAGCGGCAAGCGGGTTGCCGTGAGGTGCGGAAGTCCGTTATAATCTGCGGCTTTTCCGTGTCCGTATTCTTACTGGAACCATTATGGTCGTTATTCGTTTAGCTCGTGGCGGCGCCAAGAAGCGCCCCTTCTACAACATCGTTGCAACCGACTCGCGCAATCGCCGCGACGGCCGTTTCATCGAGCGTATCGGCTTCTACAACCCGGTTGCATCGGGCAAGGAAGAAACCGTGCGTATCGCTGCCGACCGTCTGGCTCACTGGCAAGGCGTTGGCGCACAACTGTCGCCGACCGTTGCCCGTCTGATCGCCGACGCTGGCAAGAAGGCTGCTGCCTAATCAAGTTTTTCCTGTTCGAGTCCGCGCGCCCGATGGCGCAGGGATGAAGTTCAGGTTGGCGTATCGATGACTTATCCGGCCCAGGCGGGTTTCTCCGCACCCGACGATCTTGTGACCGTCGGCCATGTGACAGGAGCCTATGGCATTCAGGGCTGGATCCGGGTGCGCCCGTATTCGGCCGAGGCGGATGCCTTGCTGAATGCGAAAACCTGGTGGCTGGAGAAATCCGGCGCGCCAAAGCAAGACATCGAAGTCATGCAGTCCAAGGGGCACAGCGGCGATGTGGTCGCGCGCCTCACCGGGGTGGCCGACCGCAATGCGGCCGAAGCCTTGAAGGGAACGGTAGTCTCGATCTCCCGCAAGCACTTCCCGGTGCTGGATGACGGCGAATTCTACTGGGTCGATCTGATCGGCTCGGCGGTGGAAAACCTCCAGGGTGAACAACTGGGCGTGGTGTCCGACATGATGGACAACGGCGCGCATCCCATCCTGAAGGTGGCCGTGCCGGTGCAGGAAATGGCGCCGCAGGCCGAAGACGCCGACAAGGCAAGGAAGGGCGCCAAGGACAAGTCCGCGGCCGCGCCCGAGCTGTTGATTCCGTTCGTTGACCAGTTCGTCAAGACGGTGCAGCCGAAAGAAAAGAAGATCATCGTCGATTGGGGACTGGATTACTGACTGCGGTCAGTTTTTTCATTTCCGGATCCGTTGATGCCAAAAACAGGATGCATGGAAATGGAGGCGTGATGCAGTTCGATGTCGTCACTCTGTTTCCCGAGATGTTTGCGGCGCTGACGCAGTCCGGCATTACCCGTCGGGCGCTGGAGCAGAAGCGCTGGGGGCTGTCGCTGTGGAATCCGCGTGAATTCACGACCGACAATCACCGCACCGTGGACGACCGGCCGTATGGCGGCGGTCCCGGCATGGTGATGCTGGCCAAGCCGCTACAGGCCGCCATCGAGGCGGCGCAGCAGCGCCAGCAAGACCTCGGTTTGGTCAAGCCGCGCGTGATCTACCTGTCGCCGCAAGGCGCGCCGCTGACCCATGAACGGGTGGTGCGGCTGTCGCAGGATAGCGGTGCGGTGTTGCTGTGCGGGCGCTATGAAGCGATCGACCAGCGCCTGCTCGACAAGTGCGTGGATGAAGAAATCAGCATCGGCGATTTCGTGCTGTCCGGCGGCGAGCTGCCGGCGATGGCGCTGATGGATGCGGTGATCCGGCTGCTGCCGGGTGCGCTCAATGACAGCGCATCGGCGGTGGAAGACAGCTTCGTCAACGGACTGCTGGATTCGCCGCACTACACGCGTCCGGAAGTGTATGAAGGCGAGCCCGTGCCGCCTGTGTTGTTGGGCGGGCATCATGCCGAGATCCAGAAATGGCGCCGGCAGCGCGCGCTGGAAGCGACGCTGGCCAAGCGCCCCGACCTGATCGGCAAGGCGCGTGAAAGCGGCCTGCTGAGCAAGGCCGATGAAAAGTTTTTGAGCGGTTTGCCGTAAGATGCGGGCCGCGGATGCGCAAGCATCGCGTAAAGAAGTCGTACCAGCAGTAGCGCCGGCCCCGTGCCGGCAACGTGCAGCGGCCTGGCCGCTGTGATTGAAACCCCATCCTCTACTGGGCCACCAGGCAAGCCTTTTCCGGCGCCGGCGCCAGCAAGATGGTTACAGGAGCAAAAAATGGATCTGATCCAGCAACTTGAACAAGAAGAGATCGCGCGTCTCGCCAAGAACATTCCCGAATTCGCCCCCGGCGACACCGTGATCGTCAGCGTCAACGTGGTTGAAGGCACCCGCAAGCGTGCCCAGGCCTACGAAGGCGTCGTGATCGCACGTCGCAACCGTGGTCTGAATTCCAACTTCATCGTTCGCAAGATTTCGTCCGGTGAAGGCGTGGAGCGTACTTTCCAGCTGTACTCGCCGCTGATCGCTTCGATCGAAGTGAAGCGCCGCGGTGACGTCCGTCGCGCCAAGCTGTACTACCTGCGCGAACGTTCGGGCAAGTCGGCACGTATCAAGGAAAAGCTGCCCAGCCGCGCTGCAAAGGCTGCAGAGTAATCTACGGCATGCTGATGCGTCAGGAAAAGGGGTGTCTCGCGACGCCCCTTTTTCATTCCCGCGCGATTCTCGTCGCTGTTTTACCGATTCCCTGAACCGATCACGCCGTGGCCAGTTTCGATCCCGTTACCCTGCCTGTGGATGCCGTTGCCGGCGAAAGCGCGCTCGACGCCGCGCGCCTGAACGCCGACTGGCTGCGCGCGCGCTTCGCCCATCCGCCGCGCTGGGAGCCCGAACACAGTGGCGACCAGATGGCGCGCATGGCGGAGTCGAAAGGGCGCTTCCGCCTGGCCTCGGTGCTCATTCCCATCGTGCTGCGCGAAGACGGGCTGACCGTGCTGTTCACGCAGCGCACCGCCGATCTCAAGGATCATGCCGGCCAGATCAGTTTCCCCGGCGGTCGCCGCGAAGACTACGACAGCTCGGCCATCGACACCGCACTGCGCGAAACCGAAGAAGAGATCGGCCTGGACCGCAGCCATGTCGAAGTGATCGGCTCGCTGCCCGACTATTTCACCGGCACCGGCTACCGCGTCACGCCCGTGGCTGGACTGATCCAGTCGCCGTTCGAGACCGTGGGCGATCCGCGCGAAGTGGCGGAAATATTCGAGGTGCCGCTGGCCTTCCTGATGGACGGCGTCAACCACCAGCGACGCTCGGTGGATCTGCCGCAGCCGGTGGGACGGCGCAGCTTCTACACCATGCCCTACGAGCGCTATTTCATCTGGGGCGCCACGGCCGGCATGCTGCGCAACCTCTTCCATTTCCTGCGTAGCTGAATCCGGCGCACGCAAGCGCGCCATGCTTTGTTGACGCGCAAACAAGCAAAACTCCCTCTCATCGCACGGTTGATCCTGGTCAACGAATCAATTGTTTGATTCCCATCATCCACTGCGCTATCGTACGGGCTATAGAGACCCATAAGGCTGCTTGATGACATTTCTCTCCATTCTCTTTGCGCTGTTAATCGAACAACTCAAACCACTGCGTGCGGACAATCCGGTTTATGCATCGATCAAGTCTTTCGCCGGCAGCATAGAAGGCTGGTTCAACGCCGGCCACGCCCATCACGGACGCCTGGGCTGGGCCGTGATGGTGGGCGCGCTGACCGTGCCGGTCGCGCTGATCTACTGGCTGCTGCTGCACGTGAGCCTGGTGGCCGCGTTCGCCTGGAACGTGCTGGTGGTCTATCTGACGCTGGGCTTCCGGCACTACAGCCACTACTTCACGTCCATCCAGCTGGCGCTCAACAGCGGCGATGAGATGACCGCGCGCGCGTTGCTGGCCGAATGGACCAAGCAGGACACCGCCGGCATGGACGTCAGCGAGATCTCGCGCATCGCCGCCGAGCGTGCGCTGATCACCACGCATCGCCATGTGTTCGGCGTCTTCTTCTGGTTCCTGATGCCGGTCGGCCCGGCGCTGGCCGTGATGTACCGCGTGGCCGAATACCTGGCGCGCGCCTGGAACGAACCCGATCACATGAAGTACGAAGCCTTCGGCCGTTTCGCCGCGCGCGCGTTCTACTGGATCGACTGGATTCCGGCCCGTCTGACCGCGGCCGCCTTCGCCGTGGTCGGCAATTTCGAGGACGCCATCTACGCTTGGCGCAACTTCGCCGCCCGCTGGGACGACGAAGCCGCCGGCATCATCCTGGCCGCGGGCGGCGGCGCCATGGGCGTGCGATTCGGCACGCCCAAGGAAGCCGCTGCCGGCATCATCCTGCCGGCCGACGCCGCCACGGTCGATTCCATGCCGGAAGAAACCGACGGCCTGCCGGGCGATACGCCTTCGCCGCGCACGTTGCAAAGCACCGTGGGACTGGTGTGGCGCGCGCTGCTGCTGTGGATGTTCTTGCTGCTGCTGTTGTCGGTGGCGGTGTGGATGGGCTGAGCCCACGGATAAATCCAATCAGCGGGCTCAGGCCCGCTTAGTTTTTTGGAACGAGGAATCGGCCAAGCCGGTATACTTGCGATTTGCGCGCGACGCGGGCCAAGGTTGCCGGCAGGCACGAGATGCCAGCCTGACAAGAGCCGGAACGGCGTGCAGGCACGGCGGAGGCGAGGAGACCGTAGAAGCCAAGTCTTCTATAAGATATAATACTCAGAGCCGCAGGCACCCACGCAGAAGATCGCGAAGGCACCTCGGAATTCAGGGCTCCGGTCCCACCAGGACAAGGGCATAGGTTGCAAGCGCTTTAGAAGAACCGCATGTATGGCTGATCCCATCAAACCCGCAAATACGCCGGCGCGAGAATTCATCATCCTTGGCAAGACCTCGGATGGCAGGCAGTTCCGTCCCAGCGACTGGGCCGAGCGCCTGTGCGGCGTGATGTCCTGCTTCCGTCCCGAAGGCAGCGGCGGCCGCAATGCGCACCTGAAGTATTCGCCTTACGTGCTCCCGACCCACATCGACGGCGTGCGCTCGGTGGTGGTCAACGAGGCGCTGCGCGATCTTGATCCGCTGGCTTACCACTTCGTCGTCAACTTCGCCAAGGACAACGACCTCCAGGTGCTCGACGCCTGTGTGCTGCCGGATCCGCCGAAGGACAAATCGGGCGGCTGAAGCCGTCCCGCCGCCGGCGCCATCCGCGCGCCGGCCTGCAATACCGATCGCCCGACCACGCCAGCTTCCCCGCCGCTGTATCCTGCAAGCGGCCCCGCCAGCAGTTAAACTAGAACGCATTTCATCAGCCGCGCAGGCGCCACCGCGTCATCGGGCGGCTGCGGTTTCAGCATCTCATATTGCTCAGCCGGTAGTGCCCAGCCAGAGCCGTACGGGGTTATCGGGCCGTCCCCGGCCCTCTTATCACGGAGAAGAAGCATCATGAAACACCGCATGGAGCGCGACACCTTTGGCCTCATCGAAGTGCCCGACGACAGGCTCTGGGGCGCGCAGACCGAACGCTCGCTGCACCACTTTCATATTTCCACCGAACGCATGCCGGCCGAGCTGATCGTCGCCCTGGCCGCGGTCAAGCGCGCCTGTGCCGCCGTCAACCGCGACCTCGGCAAGCTGGATGCGAAGAAGGCCGATGCCATCATCGCCGCCGCCGACGAAGTGATCGCCGGCAAGCATCCGCTGGAATTCCCGCTGTCGGTCTGGCAGACCGGCTCCGGCACCCAGAGCAACATGAACATGAACGAGGTGCTGGCCAACCGCGCCTCCGAGCTGCTGGGCGGCGTGCGCGGCGAAGAACGCCTGATCCACCCGAATGACGACGTCAACCGCGGCCAGTCCTCCAACGACATCTTCCCGACCGCGATGCACGTGGCCGCCAGCATGGCGGTGGCGACCCATCTGATTCCCTCGTTGCACAAGCTGCGCGCCACGCTGGCGGAGAAGTCGGCCAAGTTCGCCGACATCGTCAAGATCGGCCGCACCCACCTGCAGGATGCGACGCCGCTGACCCTGGGCCAGGAATTCTCCGGCTACGTGGCCCAACTGGAACACGCGGAAGCCGCCGTCATCGCCACCCTGAACGGCGTATCCGAACTGGCTGCTGGCGGCACCGCGGTGGGCACCGGCCTGAATGCCCACCCGGAATTCGGCGAGCGCGTCGCCGCCGAGCTGGCCAAGCACTTCGGCTTCCCGTTCAAGACTGCGCCCAACAAGTTCGCCGCGCTGGCCGGGCATGACGCCCTGGTGGCCTCCCACGGCGGCCTGAAGACGCTGGCGGCTTCGCTGATGAAGATCGCCAACGACGTGCGCTGGCTGGCCTCCGGCCCGCGCTCCGGCCTGGGCGAGATCACCATCCCCGAGAACGAGCCGGGCAGCTCCATCATGCCGGGCAAGGTCAACCCGACCCAGTGCGAAGCGCTGACCATGCTGTGCGCCCAGGTGTTCGGCAACGACGTGGCGCTCAACATCGGCGGCGCATCCGGCAACTTCGAACTGAACGTGTTCAAGCCGGTGATCATCCATAACTTCCTGCAAAGCGTGCGCCTGCTGGCCGACGGCATGGCCAGCTTCGAAGAGCACTGCGCGCGCGGCATCGAAGCCAACCGCGACCGCATCGCCGACCTGATGGAAAAGTCGCTCATGCTGGTGACCGCGCTGGCGCCGCACATCGGCTACGACAAGGCCGCCAAGATCGCCAAGCAGGCGCACCACGACGGCACTACGCTGAAGGAAGCCGCGCTGGCGCTGGGCTATGTCACCGAGCAGCAGTTTTCCGAGTGGATCAAGCCGGAGGACATGACCCGTCCGGGTTGAGGCGTCCGACGGCCGGTTCCGGCTGAGCGGGGCATGGATGCCGGGCGTCCATGCCCCGTTGCATTTGTTGACGGGAGCCGATGCGCGCCGGATTTCCGGGACGTGCCGCTGCGCCGCAATCCCTTGATTGCAAAGGCTTTGCAGCCTTATGTATATCAATATTTATTTGGGTTACGAATTGAAACAACTTGGGCTTTCGCGAGAGCCGGGGCGTATATTGCTCTCATGCGCAAAATGCGCCTGCAAGCCGCGCCGGTGAAGGATAACCGGTCATGGGGAAAGCCGGCTGGCAGCGAAGCGAACACAGGGTGAGGATGTAGGCCGGATGCGGCGCCAAGCCGTTAAGCTGCATCGAAACGCAACACCATCATGAACACAGACGCCGCAAGGCGCGACAGGAGAACCGGCTGCGATCGCGGCCGGATTTGGGCAATTCCCAGAGGCAAAACATGAAAAAACTAGCGGCAATCGGAATGTGCGGCGTGCTCGCCGTGGCTGGTCTGGTGGCCAGCGGCGGCGCTTATGCGCACGGACGATTTTATGGCGGCGTGGTGATCGGCGGACCGGTGTGGGTGCCGCCTCCGGTCTATTACCCGCCGCCGGTGTATGTCGAACGCGTACCGCCCCCGGTCTATATCGAGCAGCCGCGCCAGGATTACTGGTACTACTGCGCCGACTCCAAGGCCTACTACCCGTACGTCCAGATCTGCCCCAGCGCCTGGATGAAGGTGGTGCCAAACAACCCGGGTTCGCCGGGTTACGGTCCGCCGCAATAAGGACGGGCCGGTTTTCGGCAGCGCACGACAAGACAACGCCATGCCGCCCGTGCGGCGCAAAGGAAACAACGTGAAACCCATCTACAAGACCGCCGCTGCAGTGACCGCCGTGGGCGCCATGCTGGCGCTGGGAGGTTGCGTCAGCGTGCCGACCGGTCCCTCGGTCATGGCCATGCCGGGCAAGGACAAGAGTTATGAACAGTTCCGCGCCGACCAGCAGCAATGCCAGCAATACGCCCAGGACGCCATCGGCGGCCAGGCCCAGCAGACCCAGAACAATGCCGCCAACAGCGCCGCCGTCGGCACCGCCGTAGGTGCGGTGGCCGGCGCGCTGATCGGCGCCGCCTCCGGCAATGCCGGCGCGGGTGCGGCGATCGGTGCGGGTGGCGGCCTGCTGGTGGGCAGCGCGGCGGGCAGCAATGCGGCCGCCGGCGGCAATTACTCCATGCAGCAGCGCTACGACATGACCTATACCCAATGCATGTACAGCAAGGGCAACCAGGTCGAGACCCAGCGCCAGGCCACGGCCTACGTCTACCATCCGCGCCGTTACTACTACGCGCCGCCCCCGCCGCCGGGCTATTACGGTCCGCCGCCGGTGTACTACGGCCCGCCGCCGGGCGCCTATTGATCCGGCCGGACGGTGCGCTTGCCGCGCTGCCGCCGGAGATGCCGACCATGCCGTTCAGCCCGTGGCTGGACGGCATTTTCATTGGGCGCCTGATGGTCATCTGGATGCGGCGCACCTGCGAGGGGCCGGACTCCGACGACGCTCATCCGGCCGCGATAAGGCAGGGTGGCCGTTCCGGCAGGCTTTTTGTGCTTTTCGGCGCGATGCAGCGCAACATCGGCGCGCCGGGATGCTATACTCGCCGCCATGCTTTTCCGAAATCAACTTGCGAAAATCCAGCATTGGTGGCGCGCCTGAACGAGGCGGCCCGTTTTCACACAGTTTGACCATGTGATGCCGCCGGTTCCGGCGGCATTGTTTTTTCGCTTCGGGACCGGCGGCATTCCAGACAGATAATCGATCAGGAATGACCATGTCTTCGAACGCACCCGCCAGCACTCCCGCAGCACGTCCCATCGTCCTTACCGGCGACCGCCCCACCGGTCCGCTGCATCTTGGCCATTACATCGGTTCGCTGAAATCGCGCGTGGCGCTGCAGGAAACCGCCCGGCAGTTCCTGCTGCTGGCCGACACCCAGGCCATGACCGACAACGTCGGCCGCCACCAGAAGGTCACCGACAACGTGCTGGAAGTCGCGCTGGACTATCTGGCCGTGGGCATCGATCCCGAGAAGTCGACCATCTTCATCCAGTCGCAGGTGCGCGAACTGTATGAGCTGTCGATGGTGCTGCTGAACCTGGTGACAGTGTCGCGCCTGGAGCGCAACCCGACCATCAAGGAAGAGATCCGCCTGCGCGGCTTCGAACGCGACATCCCGGCCGGCTTCCTGACCTATCCGGTCAGCCAGGCCGCCGACATCACCGCCTTCAAGGGACAACTGGTGCCGGTGGGCAGCGACCAGTTGCCGATGATCGAACAGACCAACGAGCTGGTGCGCAAATTCAACGCCACCGTCGGCCGCGACGTGCTGGTCGAGTGCAAGGAAGTGCTGTCCGAAACCGGCCGCCTGCCGGGTATCGACGGCAAGGCCAAGATGAGCAAGTCGCTGGGCAACGCCATCGCCCTGGGCGCCTCCGCCAAGGAAATCAAGCAAGCCGTGCACCAGATGTACACCGATCCCAATCACCTGCGCGTGGACGATCCGGGCCAGGTCGAGGGCAACGTGGTGTTCACCTTCCTCGATGCCTTCGACCCCGACCGCGACGCCGTGGCTGAACTGAAGGCGCACTACACCCGCGGCGGCCTGGGCGACAGCGTGGTCAAGCGCCGCCTGGAAGGCATCCTGCAGGAAATGCTGGAACCGATCCGCACCCGCCGCGAAGAATTCGCCAAGGATCGCGGCGAGGTGCTGGCCATCCTCAAACGCGGCACCGAGCGCGCCAGCGCGGCGGCGGCGCAGACCATGTCGGAAGTCAATGCGGCGCTGGGCTTGAATTACTTCGGCTGAGATCGGCGCTGGCCGGCCTTGCCGTGGAAAAGCCGCATCCCGTTTGGGATGCGGCTTTTTTATTGTGGGGATGGTCAGGCCGGAAGATGGCGGTGGGCTGAGGCATTGACGCCGGAACCGATCAACGTCACTGGGTTCCGGCCTGCGCCGGAACGACGGATAGTGGAGGGCAGCGATGCAAGCGGCCGCATCGGAAACATCCTGCGCCAATTCATCCCCTGGTTCCAGCGCAAGCCGGGATCCGGCGACGTTCGTTGCGCCCGGATGGTAATGAAGAGCACCGATGAACGCGGCCGCATCGGAAACATCCGGCGCCAATTCATCCCGTGGTTCCAGCGCAATCCGAGATCCAGCGACGTTCGTTGCGCCCGGATGGTAATGGAGAGCACCGAGGAACGCGGTCGTATCGGAAACATCCCGCGCTAATTAACCCCCTCGTCCCGGCGCAGGCCGGGATCCAGAGACGTTCGTCGCGCCCGGTCGGAGATGGCCGGGCCACAGGGCGCCTGCGTCAGTCTCAGCGCGCCTTCGCCGCCGCCATCACCGGCAACTCCAGCAGCACCTCCAGCCCGCCCTCGGCCAGATTGCGCAGCCGCAGTTGGCCATGGTGGTTCTCGGCGATATTGAGCGCGATGGTCAGCCCCAGCCCGGTGCCGCCGGTATCGCGCGAGCGCGACGTTTCCAGCCGGTAGAAGGGCTCGAACACCGATTCCAGCTCGGCATCCGGAATCCCCGGCCCCTGGTCGCGGATGCGGATCGCCACTTTCTGCTGCTCCAGCGCGATGCTGACCTTGGCCAGTTGCCCGTATTTGCAGGCGTTGTCCACCAGATTGGTCAGGCAGCGCCGCAGCGCGCCCGGCTGGGCCATGACGAAGGCCCGCGTGGCGCCTTCCAGCGTCACGTCCTGGCCGGCGTCGGCGGCGTCGGCGCAGACGCTGTCGAGCAGCGAGTCGATATCCAGCGCCTGGATCTTCTCCGACGAATCCATGCTGCGCGCCAGATCCAGGCCTTCGCGCACCATGCCGTGCATCACGCCCAGGTCATCGATCAGCTTCTGCTGCAATTCCTTGTCGCCCACCTTTTCCAGGCGCAGGCGCATGCGCGTCAGCGGCGTCTGCAGATCGTGCGTGATCGCCGCCAGCATGTGCGTGCGGTGCTGGATCTGGCGCCGGATGCGCGCCTGCATGGCGTTGAAGGCATGCGCCGCCTGGCGGATCTCGGTCGGCCCGGCTTCGGCCAGCGGCGGGTGGTCGATATCGCGGCCGAGCTGGGTCGCCGCTTGCGCCAACTGGCGGATCGGGCGGGTCGCCATGCGTGCCACCAGATAGGCCAGGATGGCAATCAGCACCAGGAACAGCACGATGTATTGCAAGCCGTAAGGTCCGCCCGGCCCGCCGCGGACGCGCAACACCGGCGGCTCGCTCGGCTGGTGCAGGCGCAGGCGCATCAGGGCTTTGTCATGCAGGCTCACGTAGACCACCCGGCAGGTTTCGCGGCGCGCCATGTGACCCTCGCCGTGATCGTCGTCGCGGCGCGGCGAGGCGCATTCGGTTTCGCGCTGCACGGCAATCCTGCGGTCCGCGCCCAGGCGCGCCTGCAGGATATCCACCAGCGGGCTGGTGCTGGCGTTGGCGCCGACGGCATCGTTGAGGCCGTCCACCAGCCGCGCTTCGAAGCCGAAGTTGACGGCCGCCTGCAGCACGATGGGGCGCTGTTCCGGCGGGATGTCGTCCACCGCCTGCACGATCTGCTCGATGCGTTCGGCCAGGTGCTGGAAGCGCAGTTCGCGCAGCGTGCTCTTGCGTTCATTGGAGGCCAGCCAGGTGGTGGCGACGATGGCCACCACGATGCCCGCCAGCAGCAACACGAACATGCGGTTGCCGATGGAGCCCAGGAAATCCCTCATGGCGCGCGGCCCGCGCTGTCGGTGGCGACCGCGGTGGCCAGCACATAGCCTTCATTGCGCACGGTCTTGATGATGGAAGGCGTGCGGGCGTCGTCGCCCAGCTTCTGGCGCAGACGGCTGATCTGGATATCCACCGAGCGGTCGAAGGGATCGGATTCGCGGCCCTGGGTCAGCTCCAGCAACTGGTCGCGGTTGAGCACCCGGTTGGGGTGGTCGAGGAAGACTTTGAGCAGGCGGAACTCGGCGCCCGACAGCGCCACCACCACGCCATCCCGGTTCACCAGGTGGCGCGCGGTCAAGTCCAGCGTCCAGCCGGCGAAGCGCATGGCCGCCACGTCCGATTGCGCCATGTTGGGCGGCAGCGCCTGGGTGCGGCGCAGGACGCTGCGGATGCGGGCGAACAGTTCGCGCGGCTCGAAGGGTTTGGCCAGGTAATCGTCGGCGCCCATCTCCAGCCCCAGGATGCGGTCCAGCGGCTCGCCGCGCGCGGTCAGCATGATCACCGGCACGCTGGAAGTGGCGCGCAGGTTGCGGCACAGGGTCAGGCCGTCCTCGCCGGGCAGGGTGAGATCGAGCACGATCAGGTCCACCCGCGACTCGTCCAGCACGCGTCGCATTTCGGCGCCGTTGGTGGCGGTCAGCGTGCGCAGGCCGTTGGCGTCCAGGTATTCGGCCAGCAGGGTGCGGATGTCGCGGTCGTCATCGACCACGAGGATGTGAGTATTTGTATCCATGATTCGCATTATGCCGGCTTTGTTAAGCCCGGTAGCCCGGATTTGTATCGCCTCTTAACAAGGGTTGGCCTCGACATAAAACGATACTTCGCGGGCCGCCGGATATACAAAACGATACAAATGGCGCCACAGGGGAAAAACTGGCGTTACACGCGGCCGGTTAAATGTGAACCGTGCACAGACAGCACAGCAACAGCAAGACATACCGAAAGGAGCAACTCATGTTGAAACTCAAGACCCGTATCCTGGCCGGCATCGCCGCCGTGAGCATCAGCGCCGTGACCGTGGCCGCCTTCGCCTAGATGCCGCCGGGAGGCCCGCACGGTCGCGCTCCCAGCCCAGAGCAAATCGCCAAATTCGAGCAGATGCGCGCCAAGCATCAGGCCGAGCTGCACGACAAGCTGAAGATCACTGCTTCCCAGGAAGCCGCCTGGAAACTGTTCCTGGACAAGACCAAGCCGGCTCCGTTTGACCCGGCCGCTCGTCCCAGCAAGGAAGAATTCGCCAAGCTGACCACCCCGGAACGCCTGGACAAGAAGCTGGAGTTCATGCGCAAGCGCGAAGCCTTCGCCGAACAGCGCATCGGCGCCACCAAGGAGTTCTACGCGACCCTGTCGCCGGAACAGCAAAAGACCTTCGACGCCGAGTTCGCCAAGATGGAGCACCGCTTCGAACACATGCGCCACCGTGGCGAGCGCATGGGCCCGCCGCATGACGGCAAGCCGGCACCTGATGCGGCTGCGCCGGCCGTCCCGGCTGCCAAGTAAAGCGCCAGGCGTTCTCCGCGCGCCGGTAAATTTCTCCGGCCGCGGATCTCCCCACAAGCCTTGCGATCTATCCGCAAGGCTTTTGCCGTCTCTGCGGGGCGAAGGCGGCGACATGAGGCGACATGACGCGATTTTCATGCACCGTTGCCCATGGCGTGCGCCGGTTTTGCTGGGTACACTGCGAGCCTGCTGTCCGGCGCAGGGAATTGCCGGCCAGTAGCATCCAGGGAAGGATGTTGCAAGAAATGCAAGTTTGCTCAGGGAGAATACCGGATGGCGGCCCCGCGACGGGCCGCCATCCCGTGTCCTTTTGCGTTCGTTCCCGCTTCGCTTGAAGCGTTTGCAGCAGTTTCCGGCATGGCCGTGGCTGGCCTGTCCACCGTGATCAGTTCGTTGGTTTTCCTAAAATGACAAACACACCAAATTCCGGGCAGCAATCTCCTTCCAATCCGACACCGCCGCAGGGCGGCCGTCCGTCGTCCCGGGGCAGCGTGTTGCGGCGCTGGTGGTTCTGGGCCATCGTGGTCGTGATTGCAGCCGGCGGCGGCTACAAATACTGGTCCAAGAAAAAGGCCGAGCAGGAACAGATGGCGGCCATGGGCGGGCAGGGCGGCGGTCGTCCCGGTCCCGGCGGTCCGGGCGCGCGGCGTCCAGGCGGCGGCATGGCCAATTTCGGCGCCCAGATCATGCCGGTGGGCGTGGCCAAGGCCCGTGTGCAGAACGTGGACGTCTATCTCAACGGCCTCGGCTCGGTGACGCCGACCGCCACCGCCACCGTGCGCGCGCGGGTGGATGGCCAGTTGATGAAGCTGCATTACAAGGAAGGCCAGGTCGTGAAGTCCGGCGAACTGCTGGCCGAGATCGATCCGCGCCCGCTCCAGGTCACCGTGACCCAGGCCGAAGGCCAACTGGCGCGCGACCGCGCCCTGCTCAACTCGGCCCGGATCGATCTGAAGCGCTACCAGACCCTGCTGTCGCAGGACTCCATCGCCAGCCAGCAGGTCGATACCCAGGCCGCGCTGGTCAAGCAATATGAAGGCACGGTCAAGGCCGACGAAGGCTCGCTGGCCAGCGCCAGACTGCAACTCTCCTTCACCCGCGTCACCGCCCCGATCGGCGGCCGCCTCGGCCTGAAGCAGGCGGACGTGGGCAACAACATCACCACCGGCGACACCAACGGTCTGGTGATCATCACCCAGTTGCAGCCGATCACCGCCATCTTCAGCATCCCGGAAGACAATATCCCCAGCGTGCTGCGTCAGCTGCAAAGCGGCCGCAAGCTGCCGGCCGAAGCCTGGGATCGCGAACAGAAGAAAAAGCTGGCCGACGGCACGCTGCTGACCATCGACAACGTGGTGGACGCCACCACCGGCACGGTCAAGCTCAAAGCCCAGTTCCCCAATACCGACTACGCGCTGTTCCCCAGCCAGTTCGTCAACATCCGTCTGCTGCTCAACACGGAAGAGGGCGCCACGGTGATTCCGACCGCGGCCATCCAGCGCGGCGCCAAGGGCCTGTTCGTGTACGTGGTCAAGGAAGACAACACCGTCACCGTGCGCAACATCAAGACCGGCGCGGTGCAGGGTGACCAGACCGCGATCACCGACGGCGTGGCCGCCGGCGAGACCGTGGTGATCGACGGCATCGACCGCCTGCGCGAAGGCGCCAAGGTGGAAGCCGTGGCGCGCGGCGGCGCCGACGATCCGGCCAACAAGCTGACCACCGACAACCCCAACGCGCATCGCCATGGCAAGCGTGGGCAGGGACCGAACGGGCAGGGCGCTGCCGGTCAGGGCCAGCAGGGCGCGCCGGCTGGCGGCCAGGGGGGCCAGGCCGAGATGACGCCGGAAGAGCGCCAGAAGCGCTGGGCCGAGATCAACAAGCGCATCGACGCCGGCGAATTCGGTGAAGAGATCAAGAAGCTGCCGGAAGACCAACGCCGCCAGAAGATGATGGAACTGCGGCGCCAGCGCGAAGCCGCGGGCAATAGCGGCAATAGCGGCAATAGCAATGGCAACAACGCCGGCAACGGCGCCAGGTAAGGCGGACGCATGAATCCCTCCCGCCAGTTCATCCTGCGGCCGGTCGCCACATCCTTGCTGATGCTGGCGATCCTGCTGGTGGGCATCGTCGCCTACCGGTTGCTGCCGTTGTCGGCCTTGCCTGAAGTCGATTATCCGACGATCCAGGTGGTCACGCTCTATCCCGGCGCCAGCCCGGACGTGATGACCTCGTCGGTCACCGCGCCGCTGGAACGCCAGTTCGGCCAGATGCCCGGCCTGAAGCAGATGTCGTCCACCAGTTCGGGCGGCGCTTCGGTGATCACGCTGCAATTCAACCTCGACCTCAATCTCGACATCGCCGAGCAGGAAGTCCAGGCCGCCATCAACGCCGGCGGCAACCTGCTGCCTTCCGACCTGCCGATGCCGCCGGTCTACAGCAAGGTCAACCCGGCCGACACGCCCATCATCACGCTGGCGGTCACTTCCAAGACCATGCCGCTGCCCAAGGTGCAGGACTTGATCGATACCCGTCTGGCGCAGAAGATTTCCCAGCTTTCCGGCGTCGGCCTGGTCAGCCTGTCGGGCGGCCAGCGGCCGGCCGTGCGCATGCAAGTCAATCCGCGCGCCGTGGCCGCGCTGGGCCTGAACCTGGACGACGTGCGCACCGCCATCGGCAACGCCAACGTCAACCAGGCCAAGGGCAGCTTCGACGGCCCCACGCGCGCTTCCACCATCGACGCCAACGACCAGCTGCGCTCGGCCGACGAATACCGCAACCTGATCATCGCCTACAAGAACGGCGCGCCGATCCGCATCTCCGACGTCGCCGACGTGCTCGACGGCGCCGAGAACGTGCGCCTGGGCGCCTGGGCCAACGACCAGCCGGCCGTGATCGTCAACATCCAGCGTCAGCCCGGCGCCAACGTGATCGCGGTGGTGGACAGCATCAAGAAGATCCTGCCGCAACTGCAGGCCAGCCTGCCCGGCGCGATCGACGTGCACATCCTGACCGACCGCACCACCACCATCCGTGCCTCGGTGGCGGACGTGAAGTTCGAGCTGCTGCTGTCGGTGGCGCTGGTGGTGATGGTGATCTTCGTCTTCCTGCGCAACGTGCCGGCCACCATCATCCCCAGCGTGGCGGTGCCGCTGTCGCTGGTGGGCACCTTCGCGGTGATGTACATCGCCGGTTTCTCGATCAACAACCTGACGCTGATGGCGCTGACCATCGCCACCGGCTTCGTGGTGGACGATGCGATCGTAATGATCGAAAACATCTCGCGCTACATCGAAGAAGGCATGAAGCCCATGCAGGCGGCGCTGAAGGGCGCCGAGCAGATCGGCTTCACCATCATCTCGTTGACCTTCTCGCTGATCGCCGTGCTGATCCCGCTGCTGTTCATGGGCGACGTGGTGGGACGGTTGTTCCACGAATTCGCGGTGACGCTGGCGGTATCGATCCTGATCTCGGCGGTGGTCTCGCTCACGCTCACGCCGATGATGTGCGCGCGCCTGCTGCGCCACCAGCCGGAAGAAGAGCAGGGTTGGTTCTATCACAAGAGCCAACTGTTCTTCGACCGCGTGATCGCGCGCTACGGCGTGATGCTGGAATGGGTGCTGCGCCACCAGAAGTTGACGCTGCTGGTGGCCGTGGCCACGCTGGCGCTGACCGGGCTGCTGTACGCGTTCGTGCCCAAGGGCTTCTTCCCGCTGCAGGATACCGGCGTGATCCAGGGCATCTCGGAAGCCACGCAATCGGTTTCCTTCGGCGCCATGGGCGAGAAGCAGCAGCAACTGGCCAAGGTGGTGTTGCAGGATCCGGCGGTCGATAGCCTGTCCTCCTTCATCGGCGTGGACGGCACCAACGCCACGCTCAACAGCGGCCGCATGCTGATCAACCTGAAGCCGCACGAAGAGCGCGACGTCTCCGCTTCCGACGTGATCCGCCGCCTGCAGCCCAGGCTGACGCAGCAGGTGCCGGGCGTGACGCTATACATGCAGCCGGTGCAGGATCTGACCATCGAAGACAGCGTCTCGCGCACCCAATACCAGTTCACGCTGGAAGACGCCGATCCCGAGATCCTCAGCACCTGGGTGCCCAAGCTGGTCGAACGCCTGCAGCGGGAGCCCGAACTGGCCGACGTCGCCAGCAACCTGCAGGACAAGGGTTTGCAGGCCTACATCCAGATCGACCGCGACGCCGCGTCGCGCCTGGGCATCACCACCGCCGCCATCGACAACGCGCTGTACAACGCCTTCGGCCAGCGCCTGATCTCGACCATCTATACGCAGTCCAACCAGTACCGCGTGGTGATGGAGGTCAAGCCGGAATTCCAGCAAGGCCCGGCGGCGCTGGACAGCATCTACCTGGTGACCTCGGCCGGCCGCCAGGTGCCGCTGTCGTCGATCGCCACCGTCACCGAGCGCACCGCGCCGCTGGTGGTCAACCACGTCGGCCAGTTCCCGGCCGCCACGGTGTCGTTCAACCTGGCCCGCGGCGCATCGCTGGGCGAGGCGGTCAAGGCGATCAAGGCGGCGGAAGCGGAGATCGGCATGCCGGCCTCCACCGTCACCAACTTCCAGGGCGCGGCGCTGGCCTTCCAGGCCTCGCTGTCGAACACCCTGTGGTTGATCCTGGCCGCCATCGTGACCATGTACATCGTGCTGGGCGTGCTCTATGAGAGTTACATCCACCCGATCACCATCCTCTCGACCCTGCCTTCGGCCGGCGTGGGCGCGCTGCTGTCGCTGATGATGTCGGGCAGCGACCTGGGCATCATCGGCATCATCGGCATCATCCTGCTGATCGGCATCGTCAAGAAGAACGCCATCATGATGATCGACTTCGCGCTGGAAGCCGAGCGTCATGAAGGCAAGAGCCCGCGTGAGGCGATCTACCAGGCCTGCCTGCTGCGTTTCCGCCCGATCCTGATGACCACCATGGCGGCCCTGCTGGGCGCGCTGCCGCTGATGCTGGGCACCGGCGTCGGCTCCGAGCTGCGCCAGCCGCTGGGCATCACCATGGTCGGCGGCCTGCTGGTGTCGCAGGTGCTCACGCTGTTCACCACGCCCGTGATCTATCTCGGCTTCGACAGCCTGGCGCGCCGCCTGCGCCGGCGCTTCGGCCAGCCCGAACCCGGCCGCGGCGGTGACGATGACGAGGGCAAGCCGGCGCCGCTGCCGCCGGCGGTGTAATCCGGACGCGTCATGAACATTTCGCTTCCCTTCATCCAGCGGCCCATCGCCACCACCCTGCTGACCATCGGCATTGCCCTGGCCGGCATGGTGGCCTTCCGCCTGCTGCCGGTGTCGCCGCTGCCGCAGGTGGACTACCCGACCATCTCGATCTCGGCCTCGATGCCCGGCGCCAGCCCGGAAACCATGGCCGCCACCGTGGCCACGCCGCTGGAACGGGCCATGGGCTCGATCGCGGGCGTCACCGAGATGACCTCGACCAGTTCGCAGAACTCGACCCGCATCACGCTGCAGTTCGACCTCAACCGCGACATCGACGGCGCCGCGCGCGACGTGCAGGCGGCCCTGAACGCGGCGCGCAACCTGCTGCCCTCGGGCATGCCGAGCAACCCGACCTACCGCAAGGTCAACCCGGCCGACGCGCCCATCATGATCCTGGCCATGACCTCGGACACCATGACCCAGGGCCAGATGTACGACGCCGCCGACAGCATCGTGGCGCAGAAGCTGTCGCAGGTGCGCGGGGTGGGGCAGGTCAGCGTGGGCGGCAGCTCGCAGCCGGCGGTGCGCATCGAGCTCAATCCGACCGCGCTCAACAAATACGGCATCGGCAGCGCCGACGTGCGCACCGCCGTGGCCGCCACCAACGCCAACCGGCCCAAGGGCATCCTGGAAGACGGCGACCGCAACTGGCAGATCTACGCCAACGACCAGGCCAAGACCGCCGCCGAATACGCGCCGCTGATCGTCTCCTACCGCAACGGCACGCCGGTGCGGGTGCGGGACGTGGCCGAGGTGCGCGATTCGGTGGCCGACGTGCGCAACGCCGGCTCGGCCAACGGCAAGCCCTCGATCCTGGTGGTCATCAACCGCCAGCCCGGCGCCAACATCATCGACACCGTCGATGCGGTCAACGAATTGCTGCCGCAACTGCGCGCCTCGATCCCGGCCGCCATCGACATGAAGACCGTGATGGATCGCACGCCCACCATCCGCGCCTCGCTGAAGGAGACCGAATTCGCCCTTATCCTGTCGGTGGCGCTGGTGATCATGGTGGTGTTCCTGTTCCTGCGCAGCGGCCGCGCCACGCTGATCCCGGCGGTGGCGGTGCCGGTGTCGCTGATCGGCACCTTCGGCATCATGTACCTGGCCGGCTTCAGCCTGGACAACCTGTCGCTGATGGCGCTGACCATCGCCACCGGTTTCGTGGTGGACGACGCCATCGTGGTGCTGGAAAACATCTCGCGCCACATCGAGTCCGGCATGAAACCGGTCAAGGCGGCGCTGCTGGGCGCGCGCGAAGTGGGCTTCACGGTGTTGTCGATGAGCATTTCGCTGATCGCCGTGTTCATCCCCATCCTGCTGATGGAAGGCATCGTCGGCCGCCTGTTCTGCGAATTCGCGATCACCTTGTCGGTGGCCATCCTGGTGTCGCTGGTGGTGTCGCTGACCACCACGCCCATGATGTGCGCGCGCCTGCTGCGCCACGATCCGCACGCCGAGGAAGAACGCCGCCGGCGTCGCCATCCCTGGCTGCAAAAGCTGTTCGACCAGACCGAGCACATCTTCGCCGACATGCTGCTGGGCTATGAGCGCACGCTGGCCTGGGCGCTGCGCGCGGCGCCGCTGATGATGCTGATCCTGCTGGCCACCGTCGCGCTCAACGTCTATCTCTACAAGGCGATCCCCAAGGGCTTCTTCCCGCAGCAGGACACCGGGCGCCTGGTGGGCGGCATCCGCGGCGACCAGGCGATCTCGTTCCAGGCCATGAAGGTCAAGCTCAACGACTTCATCGACATCGTCAAGGCCGACCCCGCGGTGGCCGACGTGGTGGCCTTCACCGGCGGCCAGCGGCGCAACAGCGGCAACATGTTCGTCACGCTCAAACCGCTGTCGGAGCGCAAGGAATCGGCCGACCAGGTGATCGCGCGCCTGCGCGTGAAGACCGCCAAGGTGGCCGGCGCGCGGGTGTTCCTGGTGCCGGTGCAGGACATCCGGATCGGCGCGCGCCAGAGCGATTCGCAGTATGAGTATTCGCTGAAGTCGGACGACGTGAACCTGCTGCGCGTGTGGGAACCCAAGATCCGCCTGGCTTTCTCCAACCTGAAGGAGTTGGAAGACGTCAGCACCGACCAGCAGGACAACGGCTTGCAGACCACGCTGACCATCGACCGCGAAACCGCGATCCGGGCCGGCGTCACGCCGCAGTTGATCGACGCGACCCTGTCCGACCTGTTCGGCCAGCGCCAGATCTCGACCATCTACAGCGGCATGAACCAGTACCACGTGGTGATGGAAGCCGCGCCGCAATACTGGCAAAGCCCGGAAATCCTGCGCGACACCTACGTCAGCCTGGCCGGCTCGTCCAACCTGTCGCCGACCACCTCGACGCTGTCCACGCCGCCGGCGCTGTCGGCCTCGGGCAAGCTCAACGCCAACACCGGCCTGGCGCAGACCATTTCCACCGCGGCCTCGCGCCAGATTCCGCTGGCCGCGTTCTCGCGTTTCGAACCCACCACCACCGCGCTGTCGGTCAGTCATGAAGGTCAGTTCGTGGCATCGACGCTGTCCTTCAACCTGGCCGAAGGCGTCTCGCTGTCGCAGGCCACCGCAGCGATCGACCGCGCCATGGCTTCGCTGGGCGTGCCCACCAGCGTGCTGGGTACCTTCGCCGGCACCGCCAACGCCTTCCAGTCCTCGACGTCGAGCCAGCCGCTGCTGATCCTCACCGCCTTGCTGGCGGTGTACATCGTATTGGGCATCCTGTACGAGAGCCTGATCCATCCGATCACCATCATTTCCACGCTGCCCTCGGCCGGCGTGGGCGCCTTGCTGGCGCTGATGGTCACCGGCACCGATTTCAGCCTGATCGCGCTGATCGGCGTGATCCTGCTGATCGGCATCGTCAAGAAGAACGCCATCATGATGATCGACTTCGCGCTGGACGCCGAACGCAACCGCGGCCTGTCGCCGCGCGACGCCATCTTCGAAGCCTGCAGGCTGCGTTTCCGCCCGATCATGATGACCACCATGGCGGCGCTGCTGGGGGCGATTCCGCTGGCGCTGGGCCACGGCGACGGCGCCGAGCTGCGCCAGCCGCTGGGCATTTCCATCGTCGGCGGGCTGGTGGTCAGCCAATTGCTCACGCTTTACACGACGCCGGTGGTGTACCTGTACATGGAGCGCCTGCGCGCCTGGGGACAGCGTCGCTTCGGCCGCAAGAACAAGACCGAGACCTCGGCGGCTTAATCTGGCGGGCTGCATGCAGCCGCCATGGAGAGAAGAATGAAACAGCAACAAGCACTGATGCTCAAACCGCTGCTGGCGGCACTGATGGCCAGCTTCGCGCTGGCTGCCTGCTCGGTCGGCCCCGACTACGCGCGTCCGCAGATGGAGGAGGCGCCGGCCGTCTTCAAGGAAGGGCAGAACTGGAAACCGGCCCAGCCGCGCGACCTGGGCGCCGACGGCAAGTGGTGGGAAATGTTTGGCGATCCGCAACTCAACGCGCTGGTGGCGCAGGTGGATATCTCCAACCAGAACCTGGCGCTGGCCGAGGCCAATTTCCGTAGCGCGCTGGCGCTGGTGCAGAGTTCCCGCTCGGCCTATTCGCCCACGCTGGACGCCTCGGCATCGGCCTCGCGCGGGCGATCCGGCTCCAGCGGCTCGTCTTCGTCGTCCTCGTCGTCCTCTTCGTCGGGCGGCAGCGTGCGCAATTCCTATTCCTTTGCGCTCAACGCATCGTGGGAAGCCGATATCTGGGGCAAGGTGCGGCGCGACGTCGAAGCCAGCCAGGCCAGCGCCCAGGCCAGCGCCGCCGACCTGGCCGGCGCCCGGCTGTCGGCGCAGGCGCAACTGGCGCAGAACTATCTGCAACTGCGCGTGCTGGACGCCCAGCAACAGTTGCTGGAAGACACGGTGCAAGCCTACCAGCGCTCTTATCAGCTCACCCAGAACCAGTATGCCGCCGGCATGGTTGCCAAGGCCGACGTGATCCAGGCCCAGACCCAACTGAAGTCGGCCCAGGCGTCGGCGCTGGACAACGGCGTCACGCGCGCCCAGGTCGAGCATGCGATCGCGCTGCTGGTCGGCAAGACACCGTCCACCTTCATGCTGCCCAAGGCGCCGCTGGCCGCCGCGGCGCCGCCGATTCCGCAGGGCGTGCCCTCGATGCTGCTGGAGCGACGCCCCGACGTCGCTGCCGCCGAACGCCGCGTGGCCTCGGCCAACGCCAAGATCGGCGTGGCCAAGGCCGCGTACTTCCCCAGCCTGACGCTGTCGGCCTCCGGCGGCTACCAGAGCTCCACTTTCGCCGACTGGTTCTCGCTGCCGGGTCGCGTCTGGTCGCTTGGCCCGCAACTGGCGCAAAACATCTTCGACGGCGGCGCCCGCCGCGCCGCCACGGCCCAGGCCATCGCCTCCTATGACGGCACCGTGGCCGAATACAAGCAAGCTGTGCTGACCGCCTTCCAGGAAGTCGAAGACAACCTGGCCGCGCTGCGTATCCTCGAACAGGAAGCGGACGTGCAAAACGAAGCCCTGCAATCGGCGCGCCAGGCGGTGACCCTGGTCACCAACCAATACAAGGCCGGCACCGTCAGCTACGTGAACGTGATCACCGCCCAAGCCACCGCGCTATCGGCCGAACGCACCTCGCTGGACATCCTCAACCGCCGCATGGCCGCCAGCGTACTGCTGGCCAAGGCGCTGGGCGGCGGCTGGGACAGCAATAGCCTGGCCGACCTGGCGCCGCTGGCCGAACAGAGCGAGAGCAAGGCCAAGGGCTTGAAGGACAACGCCGCGCTGCGCTGAGGCATGCGCGGCATGGGTCGAGTCAGTCGGGAGCGCAGCTCTCGCCGTCAACGTGGAAATGCGCCGGGCATTGCGGCGCATCGAAGACGCCGACGCGGCCGTTGCAGCCGAGGCGGTCGATGTTGGCAGGGCAGTTGATGGGAGCAGGTGGTTTTCCGTGTTCGCTTACCTGCATCACTCTTCCTTCAGGACCAACGGGCGGCAATGATGTGCGCGCCAGGTCGCTTGCCGGACTTTTATGTCGTGCCGGTTTGCCTGCGGCGGCCTTTTCTTCAGACTTGCGATCCTTATTCGCCTCTATCACTTTTGGGGCGGCCGGCTGCTGCCTGTTCCAGAAGAAGTTACCCGCTACCAGCATTGCCAGTAAGAGTATCGACGCTGTCAGTATCTTCCCATATCGGTGCGGCGGCGGCTCTTTTACGTGATTGACGATGTTGATCTGTATCGGGCGCGACGGCTGCGGCGGCGAGCTTAGAGAGCCCGCGCGCGGCGTGGAGCGTTGTCGCGGCAAGACTTCGGTTGATCTTGCCCCTGATTTACGGACACCTATCTAAGCGACATTGGCCAGCTCGTACTGCTCTGGGCTGAGGTAGCCCAGGGTCGAGTGCAGCCGGATCCGATTGTAGTCAACCTCAATGTAGTCAAACACATGAGCCTTGGCCTGCTCCCGTGTGGCGAGGTGTTCACCATGGATGGCCTCGACCTTCAGACTGTGGTTCCAACTCTCCATTGCTGCGTTGTCGTAGCAGTTGCCTCTGGCACTCATGCTGGCGATCAAAGCGTATTGCTCCAACAGGGCGCGGTGCTCGCGC
>WNDX01000037.1 GCA_009914615.1 Herbaspirillum frisingense | reverse complement strand
GAAAGCGTTCTCCTCCTCCAGCCGCGCCACTTCACGTTTGAGCCGTGCATGTTCGGCCAACTCCAAGCGTTGTGCCTGATCGTCCTGGTCGTGCCGCCGCGCCTGGGCGCGCCAACTGTACAGCTGGGCAGGCTGCAACCCCAGATCACGAGCCACCGTGGTTACCCCTTCTGTGGCCGCTCGCAACAGTGCCTGCTGCCTGAACTCCAGGCTGAACTCCTGCCCCTTTCTGCCTGCCTTGCTCTTGGTCATCGTCCACCTCCTATTGCGATAGTTAATCGCTTATAGGGGTGTCCGTGAAACGGGGGCAAGATCAGCATCGCGAGAACGCGCTGTCCTATGCGCTCGACCAGATCGTGGTCGGCATCGGCGCCAAGCACATCATTTACAATGCCTTCGCTGCAACGTTGAACGAAGGCGATGAAGTCATCATCCCGACGCCGTTCTGGGTGTCCTATCCGGACATGGTGGCCATCAACGGCGGCACGCCGGTGATCGTCGGCTGCGACGAAAGCTCGGGCTTCAAGCTGACCGCCGCCGCGCTCGAAAAGAGCATCACCCCGCGTAGCCGCTGGCTGGTGCTTAACACCCCCAACAATCCCAGCGGCGCGGTCTATTCCGCGGACGAACTGAAGGCCCTGTGTGAGGTGCTGATGCGCCATCCGCACGTGTGGGTGATGACCGACGAGATCTACGAACACTTCGTCTATCGCGGCGCGCGCCACGTATCGCCGCTGCAGGTGGAGCCGGCGCTGGCCGAGCGCACGCTGGTGATCAACGGCGTCTCCAAGGCCTATGCCATGACGGGCTGGCGCATCGGCTACGGCGCCGGACCCCTGGCGCTGATGAAAGCCATCGCTCTGCTGATCACGCAGAGCACCACCTGCGCCAGCGGCGCCAGCCAGGCCGCGGCGGCCGTGGCGCTTTCCGGGCCGCAGCAATGCGTGGCCGAGGGAGCCGCCCTGTTCGCCCAGCGCGGCGAGCGCATCGTCGGCCTGATCAACGCCATCCCGGGCATGCGTTGCGTGCCGCCGGACGGCGCCTTCTATGCCTTCCCCAGCGTGCAGGGTTTGCTGGGCAAGAGCACGCCGCAGGGCAAGACCCTGGCCAACGACGTGGATGTCATGATGTACCTGCTCGAACAGGCAGGTGTGGCCACCATCGACGGCACTTCCTACGGACAGCCGGGTTATCTGCGCATTTCCTTCGCCACGTCGATGGAACAGATCGAGCAGGGTTGCAAGCAGATCGCCGCGGCGGTCGCCGCATTGAAGTAAATTCCCGCGGCCTTGCCGCAGGCAGCAGCACGCGCCGGCCCCATGGCCGGCACCCAAGACCGGCCATCCGACAAGGCCGTGACCAAACCGGGAGCGCCACGCGGCGCTCCTCCTGACAGGAGAGGGATCATGATGAAGTTCAAGCAAACCATTCTGGCCGCCGCGCTGCTGGCCGCCAGCTTCTCGGCCGCCGCCGACCAGCTGGCCGACATCAAGCAGAAGGGCACCCTGGTGTGCGGCACGCTGGGCACCGCCGAGCCGTTCAGCTTCCCCAACCAGCAGACCCGCGAGATCCAGGGCTACGACGTGGACTTCTGTAAGGCCATCGCCAAGAACCTTGGCGTGAAGCTGGAACTGAAGATGATCTCGGTCGCGGCCCGCATCCCCGAGCTGCAGCAGAACCGCGTTGACATCGTGATCGCCAACCTGGGCTGGACCGCTGAACGCGCCGAGCAGATCGCTTACTCAGATGCCTACTACGCCAGCCCGCAAAAGGTCGCCGTGAAGCGCTCCTCCGGCTACAAGTCGCCGGCCGACCTGGGCGGCAAGCGCGTCTCCGCGACCAAGGGTTCGACGTCGGAACTGGCGGTGCGCAAGGCCATCCCGACCGCTTCCGTGACCACCTTCCAGGATCCGCCGGCCGCCTTCCTGGCCATGCAGCAAGGCAAGGTCGAAGGCTTCGCCGTGTCCGAACTGATGCTCTCCAAGTTCCAGGCGCAAGTGGAAAGCAGCTCGCCGATCGACATCCTGAATCCGCCCCTGATCAACGAACTGTGGGGCGTGGGCATGCGCAAGGAAGAAGGCGGCCTGATCAAGCAGGTCAACGCCACGCTGGAAGGCATGGAAAAGTCGGGCGAAGCCCAGCAGATCTTCGACAAGTGGTTTGGCCCCTCGACCCAGTACAAGCTCAAGCGCGATTTCAAGATCGAGCCGATCAAGGGCTAAGCCCCTGGTTGAAAGCTGACCACGGCGCGGGTGGCGCAAGCCGCCTTGCCAGCCGCATCACCGGACCGCGCAAGGCGGTTCCGACGGCGCCGGACCAGGGGTGGTCCGGCGCAGTGCTTTGCAGGAGTGCTCCATGAAACTGGATTTTTCGGTCCTGCTGCGGGAAGACTATCCGCGCATGATCATCGAGGGCGTGATCACCATGCTCAAGCTCACCGCCTATTCGTGGCTGCTGGCCATGGCGGTCGGCATCGTGCTGGCGGTGATCCGCATGAGCAACAATCGCGTCGCCACCGGCTTCGTCGCCGGCTATGTCGAATACCACCAGAACGTGCCCATGCTGGTGCAGATCTTCCTCTGGTACTTCGGCGTGCCCACGCTGTTGCCGGATTCCGTGCAGCTGTGGTTCAACATGCATCGCAGCGATTTCTTGTTCGCCGCCATCGCGGTCGGCCTGGCGATGGGCGCCTACATGTCCGAAGGCCTGCGCGCCGGCATCCGCTCGATCCCGCGCGCGCAGATGGAAGCGGCGCGCGCACTCGGCCTGTCCTACCTCAAGGCGTCGCGCCTGGTGATCCTGCCGCAGGCGCTGCGCCTGGCGCTACCCACGTTGGTGAGCCACAGCGTGCTGCTGTTCAAGAACACCAGCCTGGCGATGGTGATCGGCGTGGCCGAGCTCACCTACGCCACGCGCGAAATCGAAAGCCAGTCCTTCCACACCGTGGAAATCTATCTGGTCTCCACCCTGATCTATCTCGGCATCTCGCTGCTGATCATGGCTGTCGGCGCGGCGCTGGAAAACCGCTACCGCATCAAGTCGCGCTGAAGGGAACGCCATGAACGATATCTTCGACATCATCCGCGACAACTGGGTCTTGCTGCTGGTCGGCCAGTATCCGCACGGCCCGCTGGGCGGGCTGGCGATCACCCTGCTGCTGTCGGTGCTGGGCCTGATCTTCGCCTTCCCGGTCAGCCTGCTGCTGGCGCTGGGCCGGGTGTCGCCGCTGCGCATCCTGCGCGTGCCGGCCACCCTCATCGTGTATCTCGCCCGCGGCGTGCCGCTGGTGATGTTCATCTTCTGGGTGTACTTCTTCGTGCCGCTGCTGATCGGCCGCACGGTATCCGGTTTCACCACCATGCTGGTGACGCTGGTGATCTATGAGGCCGCCTATCTGGCCGAGGTGATCCGGGCCGGCATCGAGGGTCTGCCGCGCGGCCAGGTCGAGGCTTCGCGCGCGCTGGGCATGAGCTATCTGCAGACCATGTTCAAGGTGGTGCTGCCGCAGGCGCTGTACAACATGCTGCCGGCGATGATCAGCCAGTTCGTCTCCAACATCAAGGAGACCTCGCTGGGCTACGTGATCAGCGTCAACGAACTGACCTTTGCCGCCAACCAGATCAACAGCATGCTGCTGACCAAGCCCTTCCCGGTCTTCGTCATGCTGGCCCTGATGTACTTCGTGCTGTGCTTCATGCTGACGCGCATGGCGCGCGCCCTGGAGAAACGCATCGCCGCCAAGCGCGCGGCCAACCCCGTGAACCCGGCGGCGCAGGACGCGCCCCCGGTCCCAGCCTGAACCCAGCGAGGAGCAATGCATATGGCGAGCAACAACCAGCCCGCGGCCGCAACGGCCATGATTTCCTTCGAGGGCGTCAACAAGTGGTACGGCGCCTATCACGCACTGGCCGAGGTCAGCGCCGAAGTCGCCAAGGGCGAAGTGGTCGTGATCTGTGGACCGTCCGGTTCGGGCAAGTCCACGCTGATCCGCACCGTCAACCGCCTGGAAGAAATCCAGAAGGGCCGCATCGTGTTCGATGGCCAGGATATCCATGCGCCCAAGCTGGACCTGAACCACTTCCGCAGCCGCGTCGGTTTCGTGTTCCAGAGTTTCAACCTGTTCCCTCATCTGTCGGTGGCGGAGAACATCATGATGGCGCCCATCAACGTGCTCAGGAAAAAGCGCGGCGATGCTCGCGTGCGCGCGCTGGAACTGCTGGAGCGCGTGGGCCTGGCCGCCAAAGCCGATGCCTATCCCGGCCAATTGTCCGGCGGCCAGCAGCAGCGCGTGGCGATCGCCCGCGCGCTGGCCATGGATCCGCCCGCGATGCTGTTCGACGAGCCGACCTCGGCGCTTGATCCGGAAATGGTGGGCGAGGTGCTGCAAGTGATGAAGCAGCTTGCGCGCGAGGGCATGACCATGATGTGCGTCACCCACGAAATGAACTTCGCCCGCGAAGTCGCCGACCGCGTCTGGTTCATGGACCACGGCAAGCTGGTGGAGACCGGCAAGCCGGACGACTTCTTCACCAACCCGCAGAGCGAGCGCGCGCGCAAGTTCCTGGCGGAATTGCGCAACCACTAGGTCGCGGCGGCGACGGCCGCCATCATCAGAAATCAGAAGAGGGGAAGAGCATGAAATGGAATGACGTGCGGGTATCCGTTCGCCTGTCGGCCTGCATCACCGGCCTCATGGTCGCCATGCTGTCGGTGGCCGCGGCCACGCAATACACCACGCTGCGCTCGATGGAAGCGGCGCCGGAATCGGTGCGCGACTACGACCAGCGCATCGTCACCGCGGTGCGCTGGCTGGGCGCTGCGGAGCTGACCAGCGAGCGCATGGTGGGCGCCTTGAACACCTCCGACGGCGACCTCGCCATGCGCTATGAACAGGAAGTGCAGGCCGGCCGGGAACAGATGGCCAGGCTGGAAAAGGAAATCGCCTCGCACGACCTGAGCGATAGCGACCGCAGCTCGCTGGCCGCGATCGAGGCGGCGCGCGCGCGGATGACGGACGTCGCCAAGGCTGCCACCGAGCTCTCCTACAAGGGCGACGTCGGCGGCGTGCAGACCATGATAGATGGCGACCTGAAACCTGCCATCGCCGCCTATCTCGGCGCGCTCAAGAAATTCGTCAGCCTGGAAGAGCAACAGCGCGACCAAGTGGTCGCCGACGTCGCCGCCCAGAACCGCCGGCTGACCAGCGCCGGCCTGATCGGCGCGGTGCTGCTGTTGGCCTTCGGCTTCGCCACCGCACGCCTGATCGCGCGTTCCATCACGCGCCCGCTGGCGCGCGCCGTGGCGCAGGCGGAAAAGATCGCGCACGGCAACCTGTTGCGCGATGCGGACGATGGCGCAGGTACGCGCCGCGATGAATTCGGCCAGTTGCAGCAGGCGCTGGAACGCATGTCGGACGGCCTGCGCACGCTGGTGGCGCAGGTGCGCAGCGGCGTCGGTTCGGTCTCCACCGCCACGTCGGAAATCGCCAGCGGCAACCAGGAGCTGGCCACGCGCACCGAGCAGACCGTGGGCAACCTGCAAGTCACCGCCGCCAGCATGGAAGAATTCGCCGGCACCATCGCGCAGTCGGCCGACACCGCGCGCCAGGCCAGCCAGTTCGCGGTGCAGGCCGCGCAATCGGCCAGTCGCGGCGGCCAGGTGATGGGCGAGGTGGTGCAGCGCATGGCAGAGATTTCGGATTCCTCGCGCAAGATCGGCGAGATCACCGGCGTGATCGACGGTATCGCCTTCCAGACCAACATCCTGGCCTTGAACGCCGCGGTGGAAGCCGCACGCGCCGGCGAGCAAGGCCGCGGCTTCGCCGTGGTGGCCACCGAAGTGCGCACGCTGGCCCAACGCAGCGCCACCGCCGCGCGCGAGATCAAGGAACTGATTGCCGCCTCGGTGCAGACCGTGGAGGCCGGCGGCCAGTTGGTGCAACAGGCCGGCAAGACCATGCAGGAAATCGTCGGCGACGTGCATCGCGTGAGCGACCTGATCGGCGAGATCACGGCCGCCGCCGCGGAGCAGAACAGCGGCGTCAGCCAGGTCAACGCGGCGCTGTCCGATCTGGACGCCATGACCCAGCAGAATGCGGCATTGGTGGAAGAAGCTTCCGCCGCGGCGGAATCGCTGCGCGACCAGGCATCGGGCCTGGCCAAGCTGGTCAGCGTCTTCGAGATCGAGGAGCAACAGCGTCGCGCACCGGCGCCGGCCCGCACCGTCCATCAACAGCAGGAAGCGCTGGAAGCGCCCGTCGTGCAAGCCATCGGCGCCTAGTCATTCGAGATCGATCTCGCGCAAAGTGTTGGCGGGCCGGTGCTTCCGGCCCGTTTTTTATTGCCCGTTCATTTTTTTGCGGCGCGTCTGGCTGGCGCTTTCACCACTTCCACCTGCTGCGCCGACAACGGCTTGCCTTCGGCGCCTACCGGCAGCATGCGCGGCACCGTCTTGCCGTTCTTCTTTTCCACCAGGCGCGAATGGGTCTCTCCCGGCGCGAACAGATGCTGCTCGCCCCACTGGCGCAGGCCGATCACCACCGGCAGCAGCGCTTCCCCCTTTTTGGTCAGCACATATTCGAGATAGGCGCTGCCGTCGGACGCCGGGGCGCTGTCGAGGATGCCGGCGTCGGTCAGCTTCTTCAGGCGGTCGGCCAGGATATTGCGCGCCACGCCGAGGTTGTCGCGGAACTCGCCGAAGCGGCGCAAGCCGTCGAAGGCGTCGCGCACGATCAACAGCGCCCAGCGGTCGCCGACGATGTCCAGCGAACGGCCGACCGGGCAGTGTTCGGCATAGCGGGCGCGCTGATCGGCAGCAGGTTTCTTGTTGGCGGGCATGGTGGGAAAGGTGTGATGTTTCACGCATGGTATCAAAACGGCGAGCCGGACGCCGATTCTGATGGGTTGCAATTTGAAACCAAATGGAATTACACTGCGGGCCAGTCAATAGGTTTCAAATTGCAACCAAATTGAAAGGCCGCCATGTCTTCCTCCCCGCCCGGCTCCGCCGCCGATTCATCGCGTTCAGATCCCGCCTTCTCGCTCAGCCGGCCGCTGGTCCTACTGTTTGCCGTTGCCGCCGGCATCAGCGTGGCCAACGTCTACTATGCCCAGCCGTTGCTGGATGCCCTGGCGGCCGACTTCGGCATCGCCACCGCATCGGCCGGCGTGGTGATCACGGCGACCCAGGCGGGTTCCACACTGGCGTTGCTGCTGCTGGTGCCGTTGGGCGACCTGTTGCCGCGCCGTGCGCTGATGCTGTGGCAGGCGGCGGCGCTGGCCTTGTTCCTGCTGGCCCTGGCGACCAGCGCATCGGTGTGGACGCTGTTGGCGGGGATGCTGGCGGCGGGTCTGCTCGGCACGGCCATGACGCAGGGCTTGATCGCCTACGCTGCCGCGTTGTCGCCGCCGTTGCAGCGCGGCAGCGTGCTGGGCACGGTGCAGTCGGGCGTAGTGATCGGCTTGTTGCTGGCGCGGGTGGTGTCGGGCGCCCTGGCCGATCTGGGCGGCTGGCGTCTGGTCTATCTTTGCTCGGCGGCACTGATCGCGTTGCTGGGCGCGGTCCTGGCGCGTACCTTGCCGCCGTCGCCCGCGCCGGCGGCGGTCGGCGGCTACCTGCGGCTGCTGGGCTCGATGGCCGGACTGCTGCGCCATGACCGCGCCTTGCAGGTGCGCGGTATGCTTGCGCTGCTGATGTTCGCCGTCCTCAATGTCTTCTGGAGCGCACTGGTGCTGCCGCTCTCGGCGCCGCCGCATTCCCTGTCCCACGGCGCCATCGGCGCTTTCGGCCTGGTCGGGGCGATCGGCGTGCTGGGCGGATCGCGTGCCGGCCGCTGGGCCGACCGCGGCCTGGCCCAGCGCGCGAGCGGCGCGGCCCTGTTGCTGCTGGTCCTGTCGTGGTTGCCGCTTGCCTTCACCGGAACCAGCCTGTGGGCATTGGTGGGAGGCATCCTGGTGCTGGACATCGGCGCGCAGATGATCCACGTCACCAACCAGAGCCTGATCCTGCGCGCCCCTGCACAGGCGCACAGCCGCCTGATCGGTTGCTACATGATGTTTTACGCAGTGGGCAGCGGCGGCGGTGCGCTGGCGGGCACGCACGTGTATGCCCGTGCCGGTTGGGCGGGGGTGTGCTGGCTGGGCGCGGCGATCAGCCTGGCGGCGCTGCTGTGGTGGGCGATGACGCTGAAGTGGATGCCCTCCGCGCCGGAAACGCCGGCGTAAAGAAAGCCGGCTGCCTCGCGGCGCCGGCCTTGTTGTTCACCGCGACCAATCGCGCATCGGAGTCCGGTGCACGCGCGCAGCGTCAGCCCGGCCTGCGATAGCCGCTTGCCACCCAACGTTGCGCGCTGTCGGCGTTCAGTTGGTAGTTCGGCGCAGCTTGCACTTTGGCCAGCATGTCGCCCATCTCGTCCCATGCGGTCAGGTCGGCATAGGGGAAGTCATCGTCCGGAACAATGTCCAGCGTGACCTTGATGCGGCCTTCGGCGGTGTCGATGGTGACGTGCTTGTGCAATTGCGCATGCAGTTGCTGTTCGCTGCGACGGATGAATTCCGAGGCGGTCTTGACCAGGGTGTTGAAGGCGGATTTGTCCAGCGGCTTGGGGTTCTTCTTGTCCCGTCCCATGGTCCAGGGGCCGATCAATGCCGGTTCGCGTTCGCCGTCGCGGCTCATCTCGACCGCCCAGCCATCGTCGTCTTCGTTCTTGATCACGCGCGCCGTCCAGCCTTCGTCGCGCCACAGGCGGGCATCGTGGATGGCCTCGTCGTCCGAGGAAAGGGTGTCGTTGTTGCTGTCGATATCTTGCATCGTGGATGTTTGCATGTTGAATAAAACTGAACTGCCATGGACGCGGAGCCGTGGCAGCGCCCCGGTCCCTTGCGGGAGATGCTGCGGTTCAGTGCAGCTCTTCCGCCTCGAACCCCGCCGCGCGCAGCGCCTGCAGCACCTGCGCCAGATGCGGACGTCCGCGCGTCTGCAGCACCAGTTCGATGTCCACGTTCTGCGCCGCCAGCAGGGTGAAGGCGCGCTGGTGGTGGACCTCGTCGATGTTGGCGCCGGCTTCGGCGACGATGCCGGTGATCTTGGCCAGCGTGCCCGGCACGTCGCGTGAGCTGACTTTCACGCGCGCCAGGCGGCCGGCGCGCACCATGCCGCGTTCGATGATGGCCGTCAGCAGCAGCGGGTCGATGTTGCCGCCGGAGAGCACCAGGCCCACGCGCTTGCCGCGGAAGCGGTCGGGGTAGCGCACCAGCGCGGCCAGGCCGGCGGCGCCCGCGCCTTCGACCAGGGTCTTTTCGATTTCCAGCAGCATTAGCACGGCTTGCTCGATATCCCCTTCGTCCACCAGCAGCAAATCGTTGGCTTCGCGCGCGATGATGGCGCGCGTGATAGTGCCGGGCGTACCCACCGCGATGCCTTCGGCGATGGTGCTGGAACCCACCGGATGATCGGTGCCCTTGACGGCGTTGACCATGGTCGGGAAGCGGCGCGTCTGCACGCCGACGATTTCGATCTCCGGCTTGATGGCGCGCGCGGCCACTGCCATGCCGGCCAGCAGGCCGCCGCCGCCGATGGCCACCACCAGGGTGTCGAGATCGGGCACGGCCTTGAGCATTTCCAGCGCGACCGTGCCTTGGCCGGCGATGATGGCCTCGTCGTCGTAGGGATGGACGAAGGTGAGGTTCTCTTTTTCCGCCAGTTCATAGGCATGGGCGCGGGCCGCTTCCAGGGTGTCGCCGTGCAGCACGACATTGGCGCCGAAACCGCGTGTGCGCTCGATCTTCACGCCGGGCGTGAAGCGCGGCATGACGATGGTGGCGGCCAGGCCCAGTCGTTGCGCATGGTAGGCCACGCCTTGGGCATGGTTGCCGGCCGACATGGCGACCACGCCGCGCGCGCCGGCGTCGCTCTGGGCGACGTCCACCATCTTGTTGCAGGCGCCGCGTTCCTTGAAGGAGGCGGTGAACTGCAGGTTCTCGAATTTGAGGAATACCTGGGCGCCGACGATCTGCGACAGCGTGCGCGACTCGACGCAGGGGGTTTCCAGGATCTGGCCTTGCAGCCGGCGGGCGGCTGCTTCGATGTCATTGAGTGTAGTCATCCGGTGATTGTAGAGCCATTGCACCGTTTTGTAGCGTATCGCTCATACCGGCCTGCAGGATGACGCAAAATCGATGCGCTCCAGCGGCGCGTTTTCATTCATCGAAAAAATCAAGGTGATTTTTTGGCCGGCGGGAGGAAGACCGTCGTTTGCGCAAGCGCGGCAGGAAACGGCGCCGCGGCGATGGCATCGCAGCAATTAGCGAGTATGCATATGCGCCCGATTGTCGATTGAAAAAATCTTTGATCCACGCCATTGAAGTCCGACGGCGGGACGACTACAGTGAAATCTCGTCGCGCCGCGGCCTGAATTCCCGCCAAAGTGGAAAGCGACACCCGGGAACGCCGATCCAGCCGATCGACGCCTTCCTCCTCACGCAGCATCAATCCGCTTCTGCCGTTCTCACCAAGGAGACACTAATGAGCATCGCCACCCGGCATCCGGATGTCAGGCCATCCCCGCCACCGCCGTTCACGCCACTGGGCGGCCAGCGCGTCAAATCGCGCTACGAGCAGCGCACCTCGCCGCTGCTGCTGGCACTGGTCGAACTGGACCCGCGCGAAGTCGTCGAGGGCATCATGACCGAAAAGGGTTTCCTTGCCGCCGATGTGGTTCCCGTCGGTCCCATGCGCGAAGCATGCCCGCATTGCGAGGGCGTGGCCCTGCAACTGGTGTTGCGCCATCGCCATGTGAAACGTTCCCATTTGTTCTGCCGCGTCTGCACGCGTTGCTATGACGCCATGAACGAGAGCGGCCATTCGGTGCTCACCGTCTGATCCGCCTTCCGTGTAGAACCCAAGCAGGGCGCCGCCTGGAAAGCGGCGCCCTGTGTCGTTTACGGCATGAAAATGAGGAGCGCGGGCGCGGAACAGCAGGCCGCGCAGCGACTCAATACCGCAAAGGCCGCGATCCTCGTCCAACCTCTTCCACATCCGTCATCAGGAGCCGTCATGCCGCGCTTGCCAGCCAAGCAAGATTTCCCCGTTCATCAGATCCGCCGCTACCTGGAGCCCGGCCCCATCGTGCTGGTGTCGTCCGCCCATCGCAAGCAACGCAACATCATGACCATGGGCTGGCATACCGTGATGGAATTCGCGCCTTCCTTGCTCGGCTGCATCATTGCCGCCGGCAATCACAGCTTCGAGCTGATCCGCAAAAGCCGCGAATGCGTGATCAACTTGCCAACGGTCGATCTGATCGATCAGGTGGTGGGCATCGGCAACTGTTCGGGTGCGGAAGGCGACAAGTTCGAACGCTTCGGGCTGACCGCGCTGCCGGCGGCACAAGTGAGCGCGCCGCTGGTGGGCGAATGCCATGCCCATTTCGAATGCCGGCTGCATGATGGCAGGCTCATCGGCAAATATAACTATTTCATCTTCGAAGTAGTGCAGGCGCACGTGGCGCGCACGCCGAGCCATCCCAGGACCGTGCATTACAAGGGCAATGGCGAATTCATGGTGGCCGGCGAGACCATCAGCCGCCGCGCGGGATTTCGCAGCGACTATCTCTGAAGCCTATTTCTGCAGCGCCAGCACGAAGTCGAGGAAGGCGCGCACCTTGGCCGGGGGATGATGCCGCGAGGGATAGAGTGCATACAGGGGAAAGCGCTCGTCCGGCCAGTCCGGGAACAGATCGACCAGGCGGCCGTCCTCCAGCATCGGTTGCAGGCCGAGATCGAACACTTGCGCCACGCCATACCCGGACAGGCAGACGCTATACAGCGAGCCGCCGTCGTTGACCGTCAACTGGCCTTGCATCTCCATCTCGATGCGCTTCCTGCCGCGAATGAATTCCCAGGTGAAAGGGCGGCCGGTGCGCGAGTCGCGAAACAGGATGCAAGTGTGGCCGGGGGCCTGCAATTGCTGCGGTGTGGCCGGACGGCCGTGGCGCTTCAGGTAGCCGGGCGAGGCGATGGTGACGATGCGGCAATCCATCAGCTTGCGCGCTACCAGTGTGGATTGGTGGGGCTGGCCGAAGCGCAGCGCGAGGTCGTAGCCGTCGGCGATCATGTCGCCCAGTTCGTCGCGCGTGATCAGTTCCAGGTTCAGTTCCGGGTGGGCGGTGAGAAACGCGCCCAGGCGCGGCCCCAGCACCATGCGCGAAAAGAACGGATCGACATTCACGCGCAGCCGGCCGCGCACCATGCTGCGACCTTCCTGCGCCGAGGACGCGGCCTCTTCCAGCGCCGCCAGCAACGGCGCCACCTGGGCATGGAAGCGCCGTCCCTCATCGGTCAGCGTGATCGAGCGCGTGGTGCGGTCGAACAGACGTATGCCCAAGCGCGCCTCCAGCCGCGCCACCGCGCGGCTCACGCCCGAGGGCGTCATGTCCAGCAGTTCGGAGGCCGCGGCGAAACTGCCGCTGTCCACGATCGCGCACAGCACGCTGATGCCGTTCATCATGCGTTCGTCAAAGGCCATGGTGATTTCCTTGCAGGGAAATTGATGATGGATAGTCATCAATGAAGTGACGCTGATGATATCGCAAAACCGGTCGCCGACGCCTAGAATGCACGCCAATCCCCGCCGCATCGGCGGTGTTCAACACGGAAAAGGAGTGCAACATGTATGCAATCACAGGAATCACCGGACAAGTCGGCGGCACGCTGGCCCGTACCCTTCTGGCCGCCGGCCGCGATGTGCGCGCGGCGGTGCGCGACGCCGCCAAGGGCGCGCACTGGGCCGCGCAGGGCTGCGAGGTGGCGCTGGCCGAACTGACCGATGTGCCGGCCATGATCAAGGCCTTCAGCGGCACCGAAGGCGTCTTCATCCTGCTGCCGCCGGCCTTCGATCCCAAGCCGGGCTTCCCCGCCGCGCGTCGCATCATCGCGGCGGTACGGGAGGCGCTGGACATGGCCGGCCCCAAGAAGGTGGTGGCGCTGTCCACCATTGGCGCCGACGCCGAGCAACCCAATCTGCTGAACCAGTTGCGCGTGATGGAAGAACAGTTGTCCACGCTGGAGATGCCGGTCACTTTCCTGCGTGCCGGCTGGTTCATGGAAAACGCCCGCTGGGATATCGACGCCGCCAAGGCCGGCGCCATTTCCAGCTATCTGCAACCCGCCTCGCGCGCCATCGCCATGATCTCCACCGCTGATGTCGGCCGCACCGCCGCCGAACTGCTGCAGGAAGAATGGAAGGGGCGTCGCGTGGTGCAGTTGGAAGGCCCGCGGCGCGTCAGCCCGGACGACATCGCCGCCGCCTTCGCGCAATTGCTGGGTCGCGAGGTCAAGGTCGATACCGTGCCGCGCGCCGCCTGGGAAGACATCTTCCGCGGCCAGGGCATGGAAAATCCGCTGCCGCGCATGCAGATGCTGGACGGCTTCAACGCCGGCTGGATCGACTTCGCCCACAATGGCCGCGACGCGCGCAAGGGCAGCGTGGGCATCGAAGCGGCGCTGCGTGCCATGCTCGACGAGCAAGCCAGCACGATGTGAACTATGCTGGACAGCCAGCCTTCAACGCCTCTGGAAAGGACACGGACATGAACCAAAAGAAGCAACAGACCGCGCTGATCGTCGGCGCTTCGCGCGGCCTCGGCTGGGGGCTGGCGCGCGAGTATCTGAAGCGCGGCTGGCGGGTCACCGCCACCGTGCGCGATGCGCGCGCGGACACGCCCTTGCATCAACTTCAGCGTAACTATCCCGCGCTGGAAATCGAGGTGGTCGATATCGACGTCGCCGACCAGGTGGCATCCCTGCACGAGCGCCTGCAAGGACGCCGCTTCGATCTGCTCTACCTGAACGCGGGCGTCACCAACGATCCCTCCGAGACCATCGGCGAAGTCAGCAGCGCGGAATTCCTGCGCGTGATGACCACCAATGCGCTGAGCCCGCTGCGCTTCATCGAGACCTTCCTCGACTGCGTGGACAGAGAAGGGTTGATCGCCGCCATGTCGTCGGAACTGGGCAGCATCGAACACAACGACGGCGGCGGTTGGGAAGTCTATCGGGCCAGCAAGGCGGCGCTGAACATGCTGATGAAAAGCCTGTCGGCGCGCGCCGGCGGCCATCGCACCTGGTACGTGGTGGCGCCGGGTTGGGTGCGTACCGACATGGGCGGCGCGGCCGCGCCGCTGGACATCGACACCAGTATCCCGCGCGTGGCCGATGCGCTGGAGAGCCGCAAGGGGAGCGAGGGGTTGGTCTATGTGAACTACCGCAACGAGATCCTGCCCTGGTGATCGCGTTGCATTGATCGAGTTCGATCAGCCGCCGCGTTCGCCCTGGGCGCGGTCGGCGATCTCGTTCCACAGGTGCTGGGCGGCATAGGCGCGGCAGGGGCTCCAGGCCTGGCTGCGCTGTTTTTGCTGCGCCGGCTTGAGCAGCATCGGATCGCGCGCGGTGATGGCTTGCATCAGCACCAGGTCGGTGGCGGGCCAGCCGTCGGTGTCGCGCCAGGCGCGCATGGCGACGTATTCCACGGTCCAGGGGCCGATGCCTGGCAGCGCCAGCAGGGTCGTGCGCAGTTCGGCGAGTTGCCCGGACGTATAAGGCTGCCCCGGCGGATCGATCACCGCTACGCCGTCGGCCACGGCGCGCGCAAAGCCTTGCAAGGCTTGCACCCGCTTGCCGGGCATGCCGATGGCGGAGAGGTCGGCGTCCGCCAGTGCGGCGGGCGTGGGGAAGCGCCAGGCAGTGTGTTCATGCGGATGGCCGGGGATGCGGCGGCCGGCCCGCTGCACCACGCGTCCGACGATGGTGGTGGCGGCTTTCACGCTGACCTGCTGGCCGACGATGGTGCGCACCACCAGTTCGAAGGCCGACCACGCGCCGGGCACACGCAGCCCGGGCGCCGCTTTGAGCAAGGGCTTGAACCAGGGATCGGCGCCCAGTACTTTCTTGATGGCGGCCGGATCGGCATGCAGGTCGAACATGCGCGACAGCGGCGCCGCCAATGCATCGGCATGGCGGCTGACCGCGCCGGACAGGGTAGCGACCAGGCTGTGCCGGGCGGCATCCTGCGTCACCGCCAGCGTACCGGCATCGCCCTCCCATTCGATGGCGCGCAGGTAGGCGCCGTGCTCCACCGCCTCCACGCCCAGCGTCGCGCGGCCGCTGAAAAAGCGCAGCATGCGCGGCCAGTCGAACGGCGGCTGATAGGGGAGATGGACGATGGCGATCGGGGTGGCGGCGTTGGGCATGCGGCATCTTAGCGTAACAATCCGTTGTCCGTTTGCGCGTAGAATCGATGGCCTCGAAGTGCGGAGGCAGCAATGGATTACGCATACAAGCTCATCGATTCGCCGGTGGGCCAGTTGACGCTGGTGGCCAAGGGCGATCGCCTGACGGCCATCTTGTGGGAAAACGACCGCGCCGGGCGCGTGCGCCTGGGCGAGCTGGTGTTGGACGATACGCGCGGGGTGCTGATGGAGACCGCGCGCCAGCTTCAGGAATACTTCGCCGGCGAGCGCACTGCGTTCGATGTTGCGCTGGAATTCGACGGCACCGATTTCCAGAAGCAGGTATGGGCGGCATTGCTGGCCATTCCCTACGGGCAGACGCGCACCTACATGCAGATCGCGCGCGAGCTTGGCAACGAGAAGGCAGTGCGCGCGGTGGGCGCGGCCAACGGACGCAATCCGATTTCCATCATTGCCCCCTGTCATCGCGTGATCGGGGCCGGCGGCGAGCTGACCGGATTTGCCGGCGGCTTGCATGCCAAGAAACTGCTGCTGGCGATCGAAGGCATCTCGACCGAGGGACGCGATGCCGGCGAAACCATTGATCCCCGGCGCAAGGCGCAACACCGGCGGCGCGAGGATCCCAATCAACTATCCTTGCTGTAATGCTTCCTTGGGTGTTTGCCCATTAACGGAGAGTAAGGGAGAGCTGTCATGGACCGGCAAGTCGATGTTTCGCCCGATGCGATTCGGGCGCAGGTGGCTGCGTTGCGGTATCTGGTGTTGATGCTATTGCAGCGGCTGGATGCGGATGGCTATGCGAGCGTAGCGGAGATCACCGCGGGGGTGCGGCAGGATTGGTTGAGGTTGGATCCTGGCGTGCCCGATCACGCGGTGGTCGAGGCGGCCTTTCGGGAGACCTTGGCTATTTTGGAAGGGGTGGGGAGGAAGTAGGGGCCGTGGCCCGGTTTTTTTGCGGCCGGCCATGCGGGCGCGCATAGACGACGCGTGGAAGAATGCGCAAGGCCGGCCAAGGCGGTGCTGGAATCGACTGGGCTTCCACCCACTCCGGCGTCCGGCGCAAGCCAGGGATCCCGTGATGTTCGTCGTGCTTCCGTGTCCGCAGAACGACACTGGATCCTGACTTTCGTCAGGACGACAGGTAGGAGAGTGGTCACGACCGGTTACCTTCCCACCACCTCCGTCGTCCCGGCGCGGGCCGGAACCCGGTGACGTTTGTTGCGCATCAAGGTCGCCCGAAACACACCAAGTCCTGGCCACCATCGCGACAACACGCCGTAAAACCGATCAAATCGTTCTTGACCAACCCCCCCTCCATTCCAGCGAGATTGAATACCACCATCACCGCTGCATCCCCCACCGTTTCACCGTCACCCGCTCCAACGTGTTGAACACCAGGTTCTCCACCAGCAAGCCGATGATGATCACCATCGCCAGTCCGGCGAAGACCTTGTCGGTATAGAGTTCATTGCGGTTCTGGAAGATGTACCAGCCCAGCCCGCCTTTGCCGCTGGTGGCGCCGAATACCAGTTCGGCGGCGATCAGCGTGCGCCAGGCGAAGGCCCAGCCGATGCGCAGGCCGGCGAGGATGGAGGGGAGCGCCGCCGGCACCAGCACCTGCAGCACGAAGGACAGGCCGCGCAACCCGTAGTTGCGACCCGCCATGCGCAGCGTGTCGGAGACGCCGAGGAAGCCGGCGTAGGTGTTGACCGCGAGCGCCCACAGTACCGAATGCACCAGCACGAAGATCAGGCTGCCTTCGCCCAGGCCGAACCAGAGCAGCGCAATCGGCAGCAGGGCGATCGCCGGCAGCGGGTTGAACATCGAGGTCAGCGTGCCCAGCAGGTCGCGGCCGAATTGGGTGGAGACGGCCAGTGTGGTGAGGACGAAGGCGGCGATGATGCCCAGCGCGTAGGCTTTCAGCAGCACTTGCAGCGACAGCCAGGTCTTGTTGAACAGTTCGCCGCTGGCGATGCCGTCGACGAAGGCTTGCGCGGTCTGGAGGAAGGTGGGGAGCAGCAGGTCGTTGTCTTGCCAGCGCCCGATGCCTTCCCAGATCAGCGCCAGCAGAACCAGGATCAGGCCCTTGCGTATCCACGCCTGCTGCCAGATGCGGCGCGGGAGCGAGAACTGGCGTTCCAGCACCAGGCCGGGCAGCGGCGCCAGCGGGATTTCGTATTCGTCGCGGACAGGTGGTGTGAGGCTCATGGCGGTGTTCCTGTGGCGCGGCGCTCAGTAGGAGAAGCGTACGTCGCCGAAGTTGATCGGTTGTGCGGCGGCCGTGGCGGCCGCGCTGGAGGCGTCGCTTTCGTCGAACAGCAGCCGGTGGATGCGTTGCGCGGTCTGCTGGAAGCCGGCGCCGCCCAGACTGGTGAGGTCGTACTGGTGGCTGTTGATCTCGGCGCGCACGCGGCCGGGGTGGGGCGAGAGCAGCAGGATGCGGTTGCCCACCACCAGCGCTTCTTCGATGGAGTGCGTGACGAACAGCAGCGTGAAGCGCACCTCGTCCCACAGCGCCAGCAGCTCTTCCTGCATCTTGCGGCGGGTCAGCGCATCGAGCGCGGCGAAGGGCTCGTCCATGAGTAGCATCTTGGGCTGCATGGCCAGCGCGCGGGCGATGGCCACGCGCGCTTTCATGCCGCCGGAGAGCGTGTGCGGGTAGGCGTCGGCGAAGCGCGCCAGGCCGACTTTGTCCAGATAGTGCCGCGCGCGTTCGGCGGCTTCGCAGCGGCCCAGCGTCTTGGAGGCCAGCAGCGGAAACATGACGTTCTGCAGCACCGTCTTCCATGGCGGGAGCTGGTCGAATTCCTGGAACACCACGATGCGGTCGGGACCTGGCTGACGCACCGTCTGGCCGTCCAGGCGGATCTCGCCCGAGGCCGGCGGCAGGAACCCGGCCACCGATTTCAACAGGCTGGACTTGCCGCAGCCCGACGGTCCCAGCAGCACGAAGCGATCGGCCGGATGGACGTCGAAGCTGACTTCATGCGTGGCCTGCACCACGGCGGTGGCGCTGCGGTATTGCAGGCTCAGGCGATCGACCTGCAGCAGCGGCTTGAAGCCGGCTGCGGCCGCGGCCGAGACGCGGGCGGTTTCAGCTGCCGGGTTGTGCATAGGCTTCCTCGAAGAAGTAGTCCTTCCACGACGCGGCGCGGTTTTTCAGCACGCCGATGTCATGCAGCTTTTCGGCATAGACGAAGCTGCGCTCGGGAGAGACGGTGAAGTTGATTTCCGGATCCTCGACGATCTTGCGCACGAACTCCGGCGCCAGCTTGGATTTCTGCACGCGGATGAAGGTGTCGGCCGCCTTGGCCTTGTTGTGACGGATGAAGTCGGCGGCTTCCACCAGCGCGTTGTAGAAGGCGCGATAGGTCTTGGGATTCTCGTCGTGGAATTTCTGCGTGGTGTACAGGAAGTTGAAGCTGGCCGGGCCACCCAGGATGTCGTAGGAGCTGATCACCTTGTGCACGTTCTTGTTTTCCAGCGCCTGGTACTGGAAGGGCGGGCTGGAGAAGTGGGCGTTGATCTCGGAGCCGCCGGCGATCAGCGCGGCGGTGGCGTCCGGGTGCGAGAGGCTGACGGTGATGCTGTCGAAGCGCTTGTAATCGGCCTTGCCATAGAGCCTGGCGGTTTCGATCTGCAGCGTGCGCGACTGGAAGCCGACGCCGGCGGCCGGCACCGCGATGCGGTCCTTGTCGCTGAAGTCCTTGACGCTGGTCACCTTGGGATTATTGGACAGCAGGTAGTTGGGCATCGAGCCCAGCGAGGCGATGGCCTTGACGTTCTGGCGGCCGCGCGTGCGGTCCCACAATACCAGCGCCGGCGGCGCGCCGGCCGAGACCACGTCCAGCGCGCCGGCCAGCAGCGCTTCGTTCATGCCGGTGGCGCCGGACAGGCTGGTCCATTCGACCTTGATATCGATGCCTTCCTGCTTGCCGTATTTCTCGATCAGCTTCTGATCCTGCACCACGTCCAGGATCAGGTAGCCGATGCCGAACTGCTGGGCGATGCGGATCTGTCCTTCGGCATGGGCCGGGGCTGCGAGGGTCAGTGTGAGCAGGCCGGCGGCCAGCGCCGGCAGGAGTGCGCGTGCGAATCGCATGTCAACTGCCTCCCTGGATGTGGGCATCGTCGAAGAAATAATCCTTCACCGACGCCGGCTTGTTCTTGATGGCGCCCACGCGATGCATGAATTCGGCCAGGCCATAGGTGTTCTGCGGGCCGATCTTGAACTGCACCTCGGGATTCTTGATGATTTGCAGCAACAGCTTGCGGTCGGTATTGCCCTTGTTGACCTTCAGGTAGATGTCGGCTGCCTTTTCCGGATTGGCGGAGATGAACCTGGCCGCTTCATCCAGCGCACCGACGAAGGCGCCATAGGTCTTGGGATTGTCGCGCCGGAATTTCTCGGTGGCGTACAGCACCGTGGCCGAGGAGGGGCCACCCAGCACCTGATAGGAGTTCAGCACGATATGCGCCTTGGGATTGCCGGCCAGTTCCTGCTCCTGGAACGGCGGATTGCCGAAGTGGCCGGTGATCTCGGTGCCGCCGCTGATGATGGCGGCGGTGGCGTCCGGGTGCGGCACGGCGATGCTGATCTTGTCCAGCTTGTTGTACTGGGCGTCGCCCCACAGCTTGGCAGAGGCGAATTGCAACACGCGCGACTGCACCGAGACGCCGACCGCCGGCAGGGCGATGCGGTCTTTCTCGGTGAAGTCGGCAATGGTCTTCACGTTCGGATTGTTGCTGACCAGGTAATACGGGAAATTGCCCAGCGAAGCCACGCCGCGCACGTTCTGCTTGCCGTATGTGCGGTCCCAGATGGTCAGCAGCGGCCCCACGCCGGCGCCGGCGATATCGACCGAACCCGACAGCAGGGCGTCGTTGACCGCCGAGCCGCCGGAGAGCTTGAGCCATTCGACCTTGATATCGACGCCGGCGGCCTTGCCGTGCTTTTCGATCAGTTGCTGGTCTTGCGCCACGTTGAGCAGCAGATAGACGATGCCGAACTGTTCGGCGATGCGCAGTTGTCCTTCGGCGCGGGCTGCGAGCGGGGCGCCCAGCAGCGATAAGGCCAGGCTGCCGGCCAGGGTATGGGTAATGAGGCGCCGGAGACGTCCCGGCGCGGGGCGAACTGTTTTCATGGTGTCCTGTTCCGTTGGATGGCGGGCCGGGATGGCCGGCGGGGTTGGCTTAGAACCGTCTTGGAGGAAAACTGCGGTTCTTTATTCGTTCAGAGTATATAAAGGGAGCCGAAGAAAGAAAAACTCGATTACCGCATATCCATATGAGAGCCGCGCATAGGCCGTAAAGCCTGGTACGGCAAGGGTTTGGACCATGCAATGCGGGGTGGCCGCGATTCCCGCGCGTTGGCAAATCCGGAACCGCCATATTGCCCCGCTGTCAAGTTTGGGGTGGCGGCAGAGAGGCGGCGGCGCAACGACTTCGGCACGGGCCGGGCATTTTGATCGCACCGCAGGTAGAGTGCGATAAAGTACGCCTCCTGCCCGGACAGACGGCCCGATTGCCGCTTTTTTTGGCAAATCTCCTATCAGACCTCGGCCCGCCGGCAACAATTTAAAGAAGCAAAGGGAGCCCGATGAGTTCGTCTCACACCAATCCAAGTCTTTCCTTCCGTTCGCAGAAGCTGCACCTGATCACGCTGGCCGCGCTGGGCGTGGTGTTCGGCGACATCGGCACCAGTCCGTTGTACGCGCTCAAGGAATGCTTCAGCCCCGACCACGGCATCGCTTTCTCCCCCGACGCGGTGCTGGGCATCATCTCCATGCTGTTCTGGGCCATCACGATCGTGGTCACCGTGAAGTACGTGTTGTTCGTGCTGCGCGCCGATAACAACGGCGAAGGCGGCGTGCTGGCGCTGATGGCGCTGTCGCTGCGGTCGGCCGTCTCGGGCTCGCCGCGCGCCAAGATGCTCATGATGCTGGGCGTGTTCGGCGCCTGCATGTTCTATGGCGACGTGGTGATCACGCCGGCCATCTCGGTGCTGTCGGCGGTGGAGGGACTGGAGATCGCCGCGCCGCAGACCGCGCACGTGGTGATCCCCCTGACGCTGATCATCGTGGTGGTGCTGTTCCTGATCCAGCGCCACGGCACCAGCGTGGTGGGCCGCTTCTTCGGGCCGGTGATGTTCGTCTGGTTCCTGTCGCTGGCGCTGCTGGGGCTGTACAACATCACCAAGGCGCCGGAAGTGCTGGTGGCGATCAATCCCTACTACGCCGTGCGCTTCATGGCCGACCACTCGCTGCAGGCCTTCATCGTGCTGGGCTCTGTGGTGCTGGTGCTGACCGGCGCCGAGGCGCTGTATGCCGACATGGGCCACTTCGGTATCAAGCCCATCCGTTACGCGTGGATCTTTACCGTGATGCCGGCGCTGCTGATCAACTATTTCGGCCAGGGCGCCAACCTGATCGCCAACCCGGAAGCGATCAAGAACCCGTTCTACCTGATGGTGCCCGAGCCGCTGGTGCTGCCCATGGTGCTGCTGTCCACCTGCGCCACGGTGATCGCCTCGCAAGCGGTGATCTCGGGCGCCTTCTCGCTGACCAGCCAGGCCATCCTGCTGGGCTTCGTGCCACGCATGCGCATCCTGCATACCTCCGAGGATGAGCAAGGCCAGATCTACATCCCGCTGATCAACTGGATGCTGCTGGTGCTGGTGTTCGCGGTGGTGCTGGCTTTCAAGAAATCGGACAACCTGGCCGCCGCCTACGGCGTCGCGGTGACCACCACCATGGTGATGACGACCATGCTGCTGGGCGTGGTGATGCGGCATATCTGGAAGTGGCGCATGCCGGCGGTGGTGTTCGCGATCGGCTGCTTCCTGATCGTGGACGTGGCCTTCTTCGCGGCCAACCTGCTCAAGCTGACCGAGGGCGGCTGGTTCCCGCTGGTGATCGGCGGCGCGGCCTTCTTCCTGTTGATGACCTGGTATTCGGGCCGCATGCTGCTGCGCATGCGCATCAAGGATGACGGTATTCCCATCGAGCCCTTCGTCGAAGGCCTGCTGGCGCACCCGCCGCATCGCGTGGGCGGCACCGCCGTGTTCATGACCGGCAATATCGCCACGGTGCCGGTGGCGCTGCTGCACAACCTCAAGCACAACCGCATCCTGCACGAGCGGGTGTTCTTCCTGAAGATCAGTATCTGGGACGTGCCCTACGTGGCCGACAGCGAGCGCCTGACCATGAAGGACCTCGGCGGCAACGTCTATCTGTTGCGCGCCTCCTTCGGCTTCAAGGAAACGCCGGAAGTGAACAAGGTGATGGCGCTGACCGAACAGCAGTTCGGCCATCACTTCGACCTGATGGACACCTCCTTCTTCCTGGCGCGCGACACGGTGGTGCCGAGCAAGCTGCTGGGCATGTCGCTGTGGCGCGAGCGCCTGTTCGCCTGGATGTATCAGAACGGCGCCAAGCCCTCGGACTTCTTCAACATCCCGGCCAACCGGGTGGTGGAATTGGGGACCAAGGTGGAAATCTGATCGCGTCTGTGCAGGCGTGAAATCAGGCGTGGAATGAAAAACGGCGATGAGCAATCATCGCCGTTTTTTTTATGCGGCCTGTCGAGCCCGGGCGGCGCGGCGTTCAGTGCCGCATGCCCAGCACCACCGCGCCGGCCGCGATCACCAGGCAGGACAGCACGCGCCGCAGCGTCAGCCTTTCACCGAGGAACAGCGCGCCGATCAGCAGCGCGAACAGCACCGAGGTTTCGCGCAGCGCCGACACCATCCCCATCGGCGCCAGCGTGACGGCCCAGATCACGATGCCGTAGGCCAGCAGCGACATCATGCCCCCGGCCAGGCCGATCCAGGTTTCGCGTTCGTTCAGCGCCACCGGCGAGCGGCCATGTCGGCGCCAATACATCAGCGCCAGCGGGATGCTGTCCAGCACGAACAGCCAGCCGGCATAGGAAATCGAATCACCCGCCAAGAGCGCGCCGATGCCGTCGGTGACCGTATAGGCGGCAATGAAGGCGCCGGTGGCGAAGGCCGCGGCCGGGCCGGACAGGTTTTCGCGCTTGCCCATGCTGCGCAGGTTGGCCAGGCTGACGATGCCGGCCGAGACCAGCGCAATGCCCAGCACGGTATAGAGCCCCGGTTGCTCGCCGGCGAACAGCGCCGCGCCCAGCGCCACCAGCAGCGGCGAAGAACCGCGCGCGATCGGATAGGACTGACCGAAGTCACCGATCTTATAGGCGCGGATCAGGAACAGGTTGTAGCCGGTGTGCAGGATGCCGGAGAGGATGATGTAGAACCAGCTCTCCGCCTGCGGCAGCGGACGCCAGATCACCAGCGGAATGGCAGCCACGCCGGCGCCGATGGTCATCAGCGACAGCGAGGCCAGGCGGTCGGCGCTGCTCTTGAGCAGGGCGTTCCAGGAAGCGTGCAGCAGGGCGGCGGCCAGCACCAGGCCGATCACGGCGAGGCTCATGGCTGGGCGGTCTGCTGGCGTGGAGGGGAGAAATGCGGGGCGAAACGGGGCGCGGCGATCGTCGTGGTCATCTGGTTTCGCCTGCATGCGCCGGACATAGTGCGCCGCAGGCCGGCGGCGGAAAAACGAGATGATACCGCGTCAGCGCGCGGCGGCCTTGTGCGGCCGCAATTCCCCGGCCCCCAGGTCAACGGCGCAGCGCCACAGCGCATGGCCGGAGGCCAGGTATTTGCGCTCGAAGGGCGTGATCGGCGCATCGGTGGCATAGGGCTCCACGGCGACCGCCAGGCCGGTGAGCTGGTCCAGCGCGGCGGCGAATTCTTCGACGTAGATGCGCCAATTGCTGCGGCATTCGATGCGGCCGCCCAGCGCCACGATGGTCGGAAATACCGCATGCCCCTGCCAGCGTCGCGCCAGATGGCCGATCTTGGGCCAGGGATTCGGATAGAGCAAATAGTGGCGCGCCGGGCGCAGGCCCGCCTCCAGCGCCAGCCGCCAGTAATCCACGAGATCGGCGCGCACGAAGCACAGATTGCCCGGTTCGGGGCCGTCCCAGTGCGTATTGCGCGCCAGCCGGTCGGCCGACTGGTCGATGCCGATCACGAAATGATCGGGATATCGCGTCGCCAGATGCAGCGTTGACAGCCCCACGCCGCAACCGGTGTCGAAAATCAGCGGCGCCTCGCCGACGAGGCGCCAGGCGGCCAGGCTGTCGTCGAAGGCGCGCCGGTTGTAGTCGGTGACGGGTTTGCGGAACGCATGCGCGGCATGGCGCGCGACCAGCGCGGCCAATTGTTCGTGTACGCCGGTCTGGGCGCTGCTGATGGGGGAGGAATTCACTGAAGCCGGGATCAAACGCGAAAGCGCAATCTTAAGGTAAAACGCCGGGCAAAAAAAACGCCGCGCTGCGCGCGGCGTATTGCCTGCCTTGGGCGAGATGCCTCAGTGCAGCGTCATCGGATGGCGCATCAGCACGTCGTAGCGGCTCAGGAAGGTGTCAATGTCCTCCATCGTCGGCTCACTGGCGATCAGTTTCTGTACATCCTTGCGGAACAGTTCGGCGGCGGGGCCGTCGATGTAGATTTCCCGCTGGCCCGACTTGTCCATGATTTCATAGCCGCCGAAGCGCAAGGCTTCGTGGTCGGTGTCGGCACCGAATTCGACGACGCTGTACTGTTCACTGTTGTAGATCAGGTTCATAGTGACTCCTTATGCTGGAATACTGCTTCGAAAAGGAAGTGGCGTCTTCACCGGGAATTTCAAGGGCCACGGCCAATGCCGTCCTGCGCGCCCCATGATGCATTTCTGCTACCTCGTTACAGCACCCTCGCGGAGCAGCTTTGCTGCGCGTGCTCCTGAGTCTGGTTACGGCAGCGGAGCCTGAAAACTTTTGCACTCCGCCTGCACTTTTATCCCTGCTTGCCACAGCGTTCACCGTCGGCTTCCAAAAGTAGATGAAAGCATCACGAGGAAGTTCATCCCCATTGCTGCACACTGCCGGCCTTGGCAAGACGCCAAGCTATTTGCACTCCGGCAAAACATCGCTGCATCGGCGTGGCCACGGCGTTTTGCGCCGACGACCCGCATCGCGCAATGCCGTGCTGGCGCGCCATACCGTAAATCTACGAGTGACCTTATCCACAGCCCAGATCTATGGCTTTGCGGCAATCAGCCTTCGTCTGCCCTTCACTTGCCTTCAGGATGCAACCACGCCGGGAAAAAGAAAATCAGGAAAATTCTGACCTCCGCCATGGAACATCGGGAAGGCATGGGAAGATGTAAAGATCGCCGGAAACGCAAACGGGACCGCATTGCGGTCCCGTTTTGTCTTGCTGCCGATGTGCCGTGCGCCCCACGGCACATCGAAGGATCAGTGATTTTTCTTCGCCAGCTTGCCCGGTTCCACGCCCAGCTGCTTGAGCTTGCGGTAGAGGTGGGTGCGCTCCAGGCCGGTACGTTCGGCCACGCGCGTCATGCTGCCGTTTTCGCGCACCAGGTGGTATTCGAAATAGGCGCGCTCGAAGGCGTCGCGCGCTTCGCGCAGCGGCAGGTCGAAGGAGATGTTGGCGGCGTTGTCGGCCACCTGGCCGTAGGGCGCGGCCGCCGGCGTGCCGTGGTGCAGGGCGTCGCCGCCCAGGGCCGGGGCGTAGCTGGCGATCGGCGCGGCGTGTTCCGGGACGTGCAGGCCTTCGGTTGCGCCGTTGGCGACGGTGGCCACCGCGGCCGGGCGGTAGCTGGCCGGGCGCACCGGTTCGCGGCTGTGTGACAGGCCCTGCTGCACGGCCTTGAGCAGCTTTTGCAGCGCGATCGGTTTTTCCAGGAAGTTGAGCGCGCCGATGCGGGTCGCTTCGACGGCGGTGTCGATGGTGGCGTGGCCGGACATCATGATCACCGGCATCGTCAACAGGCCGTCGCGCTGCCATTCCTTGAGCAGGGTGACGCCATCGGTGTCGGGCATCCAGATATCCAGCAGCACGAGATCGGGCACGCTGGCCTGGCGAAGCTCGCGCGCCTGCTGCGCGTTTTCCGCAGTGGTCACGACATGCCCCTCATCGCCCAGAATCTCTGAGAGCAATTCGCGGATACCCATTTCGTCATCGACGACCAGGATGTTAGCCATGTGCTGCTTTCCTCGCTGCTAGTTCATTGTCCAAGTTTTCGATCTTGTTCCGGGCCGGCGCTCCAGCATCGCGAGCGGACCTCGATGAACTGCCGATTCCCCCCGGGGTACTACCTTCGAATCTTGAGCCTTATTCAATAGGTGCTAACTTTACCAGCAAAATTACTATTTTTGCGCCTCTGCCGTCGGTGCGGTTCTGGATATCTATCCGGCCGCCGTGTTCCTCGACGATTTTCTTGACCATCGCCAGTCCCAGACCGGTGCCGCGCGCCTTGGACGTGACGTAGGGTTCGAAGGCGCGGGCCAGGATCTTGGGCGAGAAGCCCGGGCCATTGTCCATGATGGACAGCCGCACCGCCGGCTGGCGCGCGCCGTCGGCGCCGGCGATCTCGATCTGTTCGGTGAGCACGTCGATGCGGGGCGCTTCCTGGCCTTCGTCGCCGACCGCGTCCTGGGCGTTTTGCAGCAGGTTGTGGATGACCTGGCGCATCTGGGTGGCGTCGCCCATGACCATGGGCATGCCCGGCCCCAGCCGCGGCTGGATCACGTCGCGCCCGTCGCCGGCCAGGTAGAGGTTGAGGATTTCCTCGATCAGGGCGTTCAGATCCAGCGCCACCGGCTTGGCGGGCGGCGTCTTGGCGTAGTCGCGGAAGTCGTCCACCATGCGCTTCATGGCCGTGACCTGGTTGACGATGGTGGTGGTGCTCTTGTCCAGGATGGCGGCGTCGGCCGGCATCAGCTTGTCCGACAGGCGGTGCTGCAGGCGCTCGGCGGAGAGCTGGATGGGCGTGAGCGGGTTCTTGATCTCGTGTGCCAGGCGGCGCGCCACCTCGCCCCAGGCGATCGAGCGCTGGGCCGAGATCACGTTGCTGATGTCGTCGAACACCACCACGTAGCCCACGCCGTTTTCCACCGGCAGGTGCGAGCCGCGTGCGAACAGGGTCAGCTTGTCGTGATCCGGCTTGCCGCTGCCGGCCTGCTCATCGTCGGCATCGAATGCCGCGCCCGGCTGGCGCGACAGTTCGATCTGGCGCTGCCAATGCAGGCCGTCTTGCGGCGCCTGGCTGCTTTGCTGGGCCAATTGCTCGGAGAAGGCGCGGATGATGGCCTGGGCGAACAGCGCCTGGCTCTCGATGGTCTGCAGCGGGGTGCCGATGTCGGCCGCGAAGTCGTAGCCCAGGATGCGCCGCACCGAGTCGTTGGCGCTGACGATGTTGAATTCGCCGTCCAGCACCATCACCCCGGCCGACATGTTGGCCAGCACCGATTCCAGGTAGGCCTTGGCGTTTTCCAGCTCGGCGCGGTTGCGTTCCACCGAGGTGCGGGCTTCCAGCAGTTGGCGCGTCATGGTGTTGAACGACTGCGTCAGCGTCCCCAGCTCATCGGAGGTGCTGACGATAGGCCGCGGCGACAGGTTGCCCTCTGCCACCGCCTTGGTGCCCTCGGCCAGCAGCAGCAGCGGCTTGGCCAGGTCGCTGGCGATCAGGAAGGCGCTGGCGATGGCGGCGAAGATGGCCAGCAGCAGCGTCAGCGTCAGCGTCACCAGGTAGATCTTGCGCAGGCCCGAGCGCGACACCGAGCGCTGCTGGTATTCGCTATAGGCCAGGCGCAGGGTCTCGGCGTTGGTGGCGAGGTAGTCCGGCACCGGCTGCAGGATCTGCAGGTAGCGCGTGTCGTTCTGCAAGGACAGGCCGCGGCTGGGGGCCGGGATCACCACCACCACGTGCAGCCGCAGGTTGGCGTCGGAATCCGACTCGCCGCCCGCCGGGCGCGAGTCGTCGCTTTCCACCGCCGAGAACGAGCGCGATACCCGCGCCTGACGCAAGGCCTGGGCGTTGGGCAGCACCGGCGTGAGCGAGCCGATCGCGCCGCCCACCGTGGTCATCACCTGGCCATTGCCGTTGACGATGGTGATTTCCATGTTCTGGTCGCGTTGGCGCGAGAGGTAGGTCACCTGCTCGGAATCGCTCATGTCCGACAATTCCTGGGCCATGCTGCGGGCCCGCGCGCCGAGATCGGACAGCGAGGAATCCAGCGCGTTGCGGCCCAGGTTCAGGCCGGACTCCAGCGCCGCCTCCATGCGCACGTCGAACCAGGATTCGATCGAGCGCGACACGAACTGCACCGACATCAGGTAGATCACCGCCCCCGGCACGATGCCCACCAGCGCGAACATCAGCACCAGCCGCGCCAGCAGCTTGGAGCCGAACTTGCCGCGCCGGTAGCGCTTGTAAAGACGGGTCAGCAGCAGCAGCACCAGGCCCAGCAGCGAGATCGCGGCCAGGCCGTTGAGGAAGAGCAGCCACGGATAGTGCTGCTCGAACAGGGCGGAGTTTTCGGAGGCCGATGCCAGCAGGAACAGCAGGATGCTGATGACGCCCCCGCCGACCACCAGCAGATAGCGTAAGGTGCGGCTCATTCGGGTTTGTAGGTGAATTCTATCCAGTCCGACGACAGGCGCCAGTCGCTGTTGTTGAGCGCATTGACCTGGAAGGGCTTGGGCAACTGTGCCACGTCCAGCCGCATGCGCACGCCCACGCTATAGGTGTCGCCGGATTTGAGGGTGTTGTTGTCGGCGATGATCCAGCGCGGCGGGCGGCGGATGAGCGCCATCGCATCCTCCAGGTTGCTGAAGCTTTGCTGGAGTTGGCCGCTGATGGCGGTGTGATACTGGCGGGTCAGCACGTTATACGAGATGCGCACCGTGCGCGAGGCCGACACGCTGGTCTCGTCGAACCAGTACCAGCGGCGCCGGGTGAGCTGGACTTCGGTGGTGAAATACAGCGGCACGCCGCGCGTGAGGGCGTCCTCCAGCCCGCGGTTGAGCTCGAAGGCATACGCCAGGGACAGCCGGTAGCCCTCGTCGCTGGGTTCGATCGATGCCTGGGAAATGGTGATCTCGGCCGCCTGGGCCGGCGCCCCGGCGCACACCAGCAGCAGCGCCAGCAGGCCCTGGCGCAGCCAGTACAGCAAGCCTGCGAACAGCGGATGAGCGCGGCCTTGGACCGACGGCGGACCGGAATGCGAGCGGGGAGGGAAGAAGGCCGATTGCGTCAAATTCATGCACCAGTTTTTTGGAACAGCGCGTAAAACAGGCCATCATGGTCGGTTTCTGCGCTGGCAGTCGGCAACAGTTGACCTGGAGCTGGCAGTCGTATGGCGTTATTTTTTTGCGCGAAGGCGGTTGCTTGCTGTTCCGATTCCTGAGGCCACAGCGAGCAGGTTACGAGCAGCAATTTACCATCCGGCCGCAGCATCTGCCAAAGGTTGTCCAAAATTTGCGCAGAAAGTGTTGCAAGCTGCGCGGTGTCGGTCTTGCGCCGCAGCCAGCGGATGTCCGGATGGCGGCGCACGATGCCCGAGGCGGTACAAGGCACGTCGGCCAGGATGCGATCGAAGCCCTGGCCGTCCCACCAGCCGCCGCTGCCGGCGCCCTGGCGGGCGTCGCCGGCCGTCAGGCGGGCCTGCAGGTTCAGGCGTTGCAGGTTGTCATCGATGCGGCCCAGGCGGCGCGGATCGTGGTCCAGCGCCAGCAGGTCGAGATCGGCCAGTTCCAGCAGGTGGCCGGTCTTGCCGCCGGGCGCGGCGCAGGCGTCCAGCACCCGCATGCCGTCGGCCACGTCCAGCAGCGGCGCGGCCAGTTGGGCGGCGGCGTCCTGCACCGAGACCATGCCCGCGGCGAAACCGGGGATCTGCTGCACCGGCACGGCCTTGGCCAGGCGCACCGCGTATGGGCCGACCTGGCGGCCCGCCATGCCGGCCGCGGCGAGGGTGGCGAGATATTGTTCAACCGTGGCTTGACGGCGGTTCACGCGCAGCGTCAGCGGCGGCGCCTGGTTGCCGGCGTGCAGGATGCGCTGCCAATCCTCGGGATAGGCGGCCTTCAGGCGGTCGATCCACCAGGTCGGGTAATTCCAGGTGCCGGGCGGGGTCTTGGTGGCCTGCGGCATCAGCGTCGCGCGTTCGCGCAGGAAGCGGCGCAGGATGGCGTTGACCACGCCCTTGGCGAAACTCATGTCCGGGCTCAGGGCGGCCGCCTCGACCGCCTGATCGACCACGGTGAAGCTGTCGTAGCCGGCCTCTTCTTCGTCCGCCAGCAGCGCCAGGGCGCACGCCAGCAGGCCGTGCAAGACCTCGGGCTGAGGCGGCTTGTTGGCCAGCAGCGCCAGCAGGGCATCGGCCAGGCCGAGGCGCCGCATGGTGCGGTAGCTGAGGTCCTGGATGGCGCCGCGGGCAGGCGGCGGCGCATCGGTACGGGCGAAGATCTGGGACAGCGCCTGCGGCAGGGCGCTGCCGGCGCGCACGGCGGTCACCGCCTGGGCGGCATAGGCCAGTTGGTAGGCCAGCGAATCGGCCTTGGCCGAGGGAGAAATAAGGGAAATCTGGATCACGTCAATTCTTGCTGAGAGCGAGGCGCAGGCCGAGCGCCACGAAAGCGCCGCCGACGATGCGTTCGGCCCATCGTTTCAACTGCGGCTTGCGACCGGCGCGGGCCGCCAGTGTACCAGCCGCCAGCGCGGTAAAACTGTTCCAGAGCGTGGACATGGCGATGAATACCACGCCCAGCACCAGGAAAGCCAGCGTCTGGCGCGGCGCGTCGTGGGCCACAAACTGCGGAAAAAACGACAGGAAGAACAAAATCACCTTGGGATTCATCACATTGGTCAGCGCCGCCTGCCAGAAGATGGCCGGCAGCGACAGCGGCGGTGGGCGCCCGGCATCGGCCACATCGGCGCCGGCGCGGCTCTTCTGGCGGATCAGTTTCACGCCCAGATAGATGAGATATACACCGCCGGCCAGCTTGATGGCCATGAAGGCGGTGACCGAGGCCGCTAGCAGCGCCGACAGGCCGAACGCCGAGGCCAGCGTATGGAACACGCAGCCGAACGAGATCCCCAGCGCCGACACCACGCCGGCGGCGCGCCCCTGGGCCACGCTGCGGCCGATGATATAGGCGGTGTCCGGGCCGGGCGTGAGGTTGAGCAGGAAGACGGCCAGGCAGAACAGGCCGAAGTCGGTGATGCCGAGTACGTGCATGGCGGGCGGGACTGGATTCGGAGATCCGCATTGTAACGTGGCCGGGCCGTCCGTCCGGGGCGCGCCCGGCAGGAATCGGCGAGTTCGGCTAAAGTGGCCTCCCGCGGCCCGCCACGAGGCTGCCCGACCGCCAAGAAAGAATGCCAAGATGCAAGCCGCCACGGCCGATACGACCCTGCAAGACGATATTCCCCGCTGGATGGTGATGTTGCTGGCCGCCGCCTGCGGCATCATCGTCGCCAACCTCTACTATGCCCAGCCGCTGATCGGCCCGATCAGCCACGCCACCGGCATCTCGCCCGGCGCGGCCGGCCTGATCGTCACGCTGACCCAGGTCGGCTACGGCCTGGGTCTGCTGTTCATCGTGCCGATGGGCGACCTGTTCGAAAACCGCCGGCTGGTGCTCACCGGGCTGGTGCTGACCTGCATCGCCCTGGTCGGCGCGGCCCTGGCCGAAAACGCCACGCAATTGCTGGCATCGGTGCTGCTGATCGGCCTGTCTTCGGTCGGCGCCCAGGTGCTGGTGCCGTATGCGGCCCATTTCTCGCGCCCGGAAACCCGCGGCCGTGCGGTCGGCAGCGTCATGAGCGGCTTGCTGCTGGGGATCCTGCTGGCGCGCCCGCTGGCCAGCCTGGTGGCCGACCTGTTCGGCTGGCATGCCATCTTCGGGCTGTCGGCGGTGGTGGTGGCGCTGCTGATCGCGGTGTTGTGGCGCTACTTGCCGCCGCGCCGGCCGCCGGCCGGCATGCACTACCTGGCGCTGCTGGGATCGATGTGGACGCTGGTCAGGACCACGCCGCTGCTGCGCCGGCGCGCCTTCTACCATGCCATGCTGTTCGCCTCCTTCAGCCTGTTCTGGACTGCCTCGCCGCTGTGGCTGGCGAGCCCGCAGTTCGGCCTCTCGCAAAAGGGCATCGCGCTGTTTGCCTTCGTCGGTGTGATGGGCGTGATCGCGGCCCCGCTCGCCGGGCGCGTGGCCGACCGCGGCTGGAGCCGTCCGGCCACCGGCGCGGCGCTGGCGTGCGGCGCGCTGTCCTTCCTGCTGCCGCATCTGTTGCCGGGCGGGCGCGAATGGTCGCTGGCCGCGCTGCTGCTGGTGGCGATTCTGCTCGATTTCGCGGTGGCGGCCAACCTGGTGCTGAGCCAGCGCGCCATCTACGCGCTCGGCGGCGAGATCCGCAGCCGCCTCAATGGCTTGTTCATGGCGACCTTCTTCGCCGGCGGCGCCATCGGTTCCGGTCTGGGCGGCTGGATCTACGCGCAAGCCGGCTGGAGCGGCGCGACCTGGCTGGGCTTTGCCTTCCCTTGCGTGGCTTTCCTGTACTACCTGAGCGAATTGCGCGGCGCGAAATAATCCGGCCCGACAACGCAAAAACGGCTGCCGCGGTGGATGATCGCGGCAGCCGTTTTTCATTGATGATGCGCCGTCAGCGCATCGTCAGCTTGTGTGGAGCCCTCTTAGAGGCTGTTGCAAAATTAAATTTCGGGGCTGTTAACTTCCCCGACTTGATGTTAACTTCCTGTCTTGTTTTTCCTGACGGGATGCGATGCCTAAAGAACTTGTCGACGATGAATTGTGGTCACTCA
>WNDX01000036.1 GCA_009914615.1 Herbaspirillum frisingense | reverse complement strand
GCGCCTTCTATGCGATTCTTGTTCATCGGCTCGCGATTTACGCTCCACGCTTCCTTCCCACACTCGGTCACCCTCATGCAGTTGCGCTTCACTTCATTCACTGTGACCAGCTCATGGCGGGACTTGCACCCGCAGGAGTGCGCCCATGCTGGGCGCACAAAGACAACGGGCGCCGCAGCGCCCGTCGTTTCTTTTGTTTCCTGATCGACGAAATGAAATGCTATTTGGCGACGTAGGCGCCGGTGCGGTGCAAGGCTTCTTCGGTCTGCTCCAGCCGCTGGACGGCATGCTCGTCGTCGATGGAAATGACCAGCTCAATCAGGCTCTCCGCCACGGCGGTGGCGGCCGCCATCGACGGGAAGAAGGATGGCGTTTCATGCGAGAACAGGATGCAATGGTCGGCTTTGAGCGCGATCGGCGCCACCGCGCTGTCGGTCAGGGCGATCAGCCGGGCGCCGGCTTGCTTGGCGGCTTCGGCCACGCGCACCGCCTCGGCCGAATAGGGCGCGAAGCTGACCACCACCACCGCATCCTGCGCTGCGAATGCGCGCAGTTCAAAATCGAGCGACCCCTCGCTGCCGCGCACCAGCGACACCGAGGTGCGGAACAGGCGATACAGGTAATGCAGCAGGAAAGATATCGAAAACGCCGCGCGGAAGCCGGCGATGTGCACATGCCTGGCCTTGGCCAGCGCGCGCGCCGCGGCCAGCATGCGGTCGGCGCTCTTGGGTTCGGAGGCGTCGAGATTGGCGCGCTGGGCAGTGAACAGCTCGGCTACCAGCTTGTCGCTGTTGCTGCGACGGACGATGCCTTTGGCCTTGAAGGCATAGGCCTTGGGATCGCCGGCCAGCCGCTCGACGAACAGCGCGCGCAGTTCGGCCCAACCGGCGAAGCCCAGGTATTGCGCCAGCCGCACGAAGGTGGACGGTTGCACCTGCGCCTTTTGCGACAGCGCGCGCATGGTGGAGACCGCGACCTCGCCCGGATTGTCCAGCAGGAAGGCGGCGCCGGCCTGGAATTGCGGCCGCATGTCGGTGAAGCGCTCGCGGATCGAGGCTTCCAGTGCACTGAAGGTCTGCGGAGGCGTGGCGGCGTTGCTCATGGGGCGGCGGTGTGCGGTGAAGAAGACGGAGGGATGGTAGCAAACAAACCGGATAGCCATCGCAACATTTGTTGCAGAGGACTGCGAGTCGTGGTGTACGGCGAGGTTGCACCGGTACGCGAAGAAAAATCCGGACCGGGCGCCCTCGCCGTCAGGCTCGCGTCAGGGCATTGTCAGCTTGATGCGAAACGTCACGTATCGCCCCGATAAAAATGCGAGTAGGTACGTCGATAAAAAACCACAGGCGAGACATGAAATGCGAAAAAATCCGTTCTCCGCGTGATGCACGCGAACAGCGCGGATCGCCCATGCCGTCTGCCTTTCCGCTCTGAGAACGACCGTTCTCTTCCACGCCTTCCGCAGCGGCCGCGCGCCGATTCTCCTGCGTTGCGAATATTGCCCCGTGGATTTCAGGATTTCTCCGATGCCGCGCTGCAGCGCTTGCCCTCTACATTGGACGCAAAGGAGGGATCAAGATGAACAAGAAAGTCTTCGCGGTTGCCGTAGTATCGGTCGCCATTTTCAGCCAGGTGAACTGGGGCAGTGCCTTGCTCGCGGCAACCTCGGGCGCGCTCGCCATTTCGGTCACGGTGGCGGAAAAATGCTGGGTCGATTTTTCCGAAGGCAGCGCCGACTTCTTCCAGGTATGTTCGGCAGTACCCGGCGTGGCCAATGAACGCTCACAGAATGTACTCGGGGCAGCGATCGCGGTGGAGCCGACGGCCGATCCGTATTTTCTGGATCGCGACCCCGAGCGGCCGGCTCAGGAAGCGACTGCCGCTCCCGGCAGCGCAGCGGCGCAAGGCGTGCCGATGCCAACCCTGCCCGGCGGCCGCCGGGGCCCCAAGGTGGTCGTCATCAACTACTGATCGCTTCCGCCCACCGCGACGCGGCGCTTTTCCTGGCGCTGCAGGTAGTGGTTGGGCGTGGTCCCGAGCGCCTTGCGGAACATGTTGGAAAACGCGCTCTGGCTCTTGTAGCCGAGCGCCTGCGCCACCACCCCGACCGCCTCGCCGCGCGACAGCCGCACCAGCGCCTCGCTCAGATGCACCTGCTGCACCCAGTGGCGGAACTGCAGTCCGGTCTCCCTGGGAAACAGACGAATCACCGTACGCACGCTGGCGCCGCCCAGCCCGGCCCAGTCGGCCAGCGCAAACTGGCGGCCGGGATCGGCCAGGATCGCCTCGCAGATCGCCAGCAGGCGGCGATCCTGCGGCCACGGAATCTCGATGGGAATGGCCGGCGCCCGCGACAACTCCGACATGATCAGTTCGGCCACATGACCGGCGCGGCTGTGCGGCGGATAGTCGTTGCTCTCGGCCAGCAGCGCCAGGATCAGCTCGCGCAGCAGTACCGACACCTCCAGCAGGCGGCAACGCTCGCCGATCCCGCGCCCCGCGTGTTCCGTGATGTAGAGCGTGCGCATGCTGACCCGGCTGAGCATGCGGATCTCGTGCTCCACATGCGGCGGCACCCACAGCGCCCGCTGCGGCGGCACCATCCATACGCCCTGCGGCGTACGCACCTGCATCACCCCCTCCACCGCGTACAGCAGCTGGCCGCGGCGATGCGAATGCGCGGTCAGCAAGTCGCGGAATGCCAGCTCGCGGGCGAAACCCACCACCGCGCATTCGGCGTTCTGCAACGCGACCACTTCGCGACTGGGACTGACCAGTCTTACCTTGGCAACCATGGCAGTTAATCGGCAATCAGTGTCATAAGCAGCAATAGATGCCAATGATACGCTTTGCCCATCTTCTCCGCACTCCACCACCGATCCGCCATGACAAGCACTTCCGACTCCTCCAAGGCAGCGGCCCAGGCCCAGCCGGCCGCCGCATCCAGCTCCGCCCATCCACTGGTGATGAGCATCATCCTCGCCTGCGGTGGTGCGCACCTGATCAACGATATGATCCAGGCGCTGCTGCCCTCCATCTATCCCATGCTGAAGGCCAATTACGGCCTCAGCTTCACGCAGGTCGGCCTGATCACCCTGACCTTCCAGATCACGGCCTCGCTGCTGCAGCCCTGGATCGGCATGTACACCGATCGCCACCCGCAGCCCTGGCTGCTGCCCAGCGGCGCGGTCGCCACGCTGGTGGGCATCGTGCTGCTCTCCATGGTCGGCAGCTTCCCGGCCTTCCTGCTGGCGGCGGCGCTGATCGGCATCGGCTCCTCCACCTTCCATCCGGAGGCTTCGCGCATCGCACGCATGGCATCGGGCGGACGCTTCGGCCTGGCGCAATCGACCTTTCAGGTGGGCGGCAATGCCGGCTCGGCCTTCGGCCCGCTGCTGGCGGCCGCCATCGTGGTGCCTTACGGCCAGGGCAACGTCGCCTGGTTCGTGTTGCTGGCGCTCCTGGCCGTCGTGGTGCTGTCGCGCGTGGCGGGCTGGTATCGCGGCCATCTGGCGGCGACCAAAGGCAAGGCCAAGGCGCGTCTGCCGCAGCAGCTGCCGGCCGCGACCGTGCGCCGCGCGCTGTTGGTGCTGGCGTTGCTGGTGTTTTCCAAGTATTTCTACATGGCCAGCTTCACCAGCTATTTCACCTTCTATCTGATCGACCGCTTCCAGATGTCGGTGGCCAGCTCGCAGATTTACCTGTTCCTGTTCCTGGGCGCGGTGGCGGTAGGCACCTTTGTCGGCGGCCCTATTGGCGACAGGATCGGCCGCAAGCTGGTGATCTGGATCTCGATCCTCGGCGCCGCCCCCTTCGCCCTGCTGCTGCCGCATGCCAACCTGTTCTGGACCGGCGTGCTGTCGGTGGTGATTGGCCTGGTGATCGCCTCGGCCTTCTCGGCCATCGTGGTGTATGCGCAAGAACTGGTGCCGGGCAAAGTGGGCATGATCGCCGGCGTGTTCTTCGGCCTGATGTTCGGCTTCGGCGGCATCGGCGCCGCACTGCTGGGCCATCTGGCCGACCTGTATGGCATCGCCTGGGTGTATGGCCTGTGCGCCTTCCTGCCGCTGGCCGGCCTGCTGACGGTGTTCCTGCCGGATCTGAAGGAACAGCGCGGCTGAGCGCGCCACACCATGCATGAAAAAAGGGCAGCCGAGGCTGCCCTTTTTGGTTACCGGTCGCGACCGGCATGCTGACGCTTACGCGCGCGCCTCGCTTAACTTGAACAAGGCGACGATGCTGGCCAGGCGGCCGGCCTGCTCCTGCAACGACTGCGCGCCGGCAGCGGCTTCTTCCACCAGCGCGGCGTTCTGCTGGGTGGCCTGGTCCATGTGCGCCACGGCGTCGTTGGTCTGGTTGATGCCCTGGCTCTGCTCGCGGCTGGCGGAGCTGATCTCGGCCACCACGTCGCTGACCTTCTGCACGCTTTCCACCACGCTGCGGATGGTGGCGCCGGCTTCGCTGACGGTCTGCTCACCGGCGCTGACCTGGCCGACCGAGTCGGTGATCAGCACCTTGATTTCCTTGGCGGCGGTGGCCGAGCGCTGCGCCAGCGAACGCACTTCCGATGCGACCACGGCGAAGCCTCGCCCCTGCTCGCCTGCACGGGCTGCTTCCACCGCGGCGTTCAGCGCCAGGATATTGGTCTGGAACGCGATGCCGTCGATCACGCTGATGATATCCACGATCTTTTGCGAAGAGGCGTTGATGGCGCTCATGGTTTGCACCACCTGCTCCACCATCGCGCCGCCGCGGCCGGCGATCTCGGAAGCCGACTGCGACAGTTGGTTCGCCTGCATCGCGTTGTCGGCGTTGTGGCGCACGCTGGACGTCAGCTCTTCCATGGCGGCGGCGGTCTCTTCCAGCGAGCTGGCTTGCGACTCGGTGCGCTGCGACAGATCCATGTTGCCGCTGGCGATGTCGCGCGAGGCGGCATGGATGGTGTGACTGGCATCGCGGATGTCGATCATCACGCCTTCCACCTTGTCCACGAAGCGATTGAAGGCGGCGCCGATGCGCGCCAGCTCATCGTTGCTGCCGTGGGTGTCGAGGCGGCGCGTCAGGTCGCCGTCGCCATCGGCGATTTCTTCCAGCGCATCCTGCACCAGCGACATGCGGCGCAGCGCGCGCGACACCAGGGCGCCCAGCACCAGCGCGGCCAGGATCGTCACCAGCACGGCGGTCACGGCCGAGGTGGCCAGCATGGCGGTCAGCGGCGCCAGGGCGTCGGCGCGATCCAGCGCCACCACCAGGATCCAGTCGGTGCCGGCCACGCGGGAGGAGAACAGCATCTTGCTCTGCCCGTCCAGCTTGACGTCCTGGTGGCCGTGGACGGCCGCGGCGTCGCCCAGCGATTGCGCGCTGATGGCGCCGTCCAGATCCGACAGCGGCTTGAGGCGCAGCTTTTCATTCGGGTGGGCGATGATCTTGCCGCTCAGGTCGGCCAGGAAAGCGTAGCTGTTGGGCGTGGGCTTGATGGCCACCACATTGTTGACCACGGTATCGAGCAGCACGTCGGCTGCCGCCACCGAGCTCACCTGCCCGGCGCCGCCGACGGCTTCGGCGAAGGTCACCAGCAGGCGACCGGTGCTGGCGCTGGTATAGGGCGCGGTCACGATCGGGCCGCTGGTGGCGGCGGCCTGCTTGTACCACGGACGCTGGGTCGGATCGTAGTCGGCCGCGCGCTTGCGGTCTTGCGAGAAGACGGCGTGCTTGTCGGCATAGCCCACATAGGCCAGGTCGAAGCCGCCGGCCTGCTCGGCGGCCTTGACGAAGGGCAGCGGCTCGGGCGCATCCGCAGCCTGCTTGATGGAGGTCACCACCATCTTCTTGGAGGTCACCCATTCGGCGATGGTGGCGGCCTGGCTTTGCGCCAGTTGTTCCATCTGGTTATCCAGGGAAGCCATGGTGCGCGAACGCGCGGTCATGAAGTTGGCCAGCACGATGGCCAGCATTGCCAATACGACAATGCCGGCGCAGATGGCGATGAGCCGGGTACGCAGGGAAGAGAATTTCATGGTGTTTTCACAAAGCGGTCAGAGGGTGATCGGCTCCGGAAAACCGGACAGCTCGAACTTGCAAGCGGACCGGGCGGGCCTTGCGGCAGCCGCTGCAGTCCAGCGTGGAGAGTAAAAAGGAATGTGTGACTAAAACGTTAGTGCTGACCTCCGCGCTGGAGGAAAAGACGACGGCGAAGCGTAGCGACAACGCCGCGCGAGGAAAGACTCGACAGATGCCGGCGCGCCCCCCGCGCTGCCTTGAATCGCCGCGATCGCCCGGCTTTTCCCTATTGTCGATACGTGTTCGTGTGCGCCCCAAGCGTAACAGCGGGCGTTCAGGAATGTCTAAATCTCCTGAAAATATTCACGGGGCTGATGCATGCGCGCTACGTTGCGGGTCGGCAATAAAAATTTGCCGGCTTAAGTCTGGCTTAATTTTCGGGGCCTACAGTAGCTGCACGTGGGGTCTCCTCTTTCCCCCTTGTCCGCTGAGACGACATCCGGCGGACGATTTTTCGGCCCGTCCGCCAATGGACGGGCCGCTTTTTTTCTACTTGCCGGTTTCTCTCGCCACGCCCTCGTGCTTGGCGTGGCCCACGCGTTGCGCGCGGTAGATGCCGGCATGGCCGGAAAACAGATAGCTGACCACGCAGGCCAGCGCCGCGAAGGGCCCGATGCCGGCGCCGAACAGTTCGATCGCCATCACGGTGGAAGCCAGCGGCGTATTGGCCGCGCCGGCAAACACGGCGACGAAGCCGAGCGCCGCCAGCAGCGGGAACGGCAGATGCAGCAGCGGCGCCAGCGCATTACCCAGCGTCGCGCCGATGTAGAACAGCGGCGTCACCTCGCCGCCCTTGAAACCGGCGCCCAGCGAGACCACGGTAAACAAACCCTTGCCCAGGAAATCCCAGGGCGCCAGCGGCTGCCGGAAGGCGTCGACGATGACGTCGATGCCCAGGCCGATATAACGGTGCGTGCCGCAGGTCCAGACCGCCAGCGCCACCACGACGCCGCCGAGGAAGGGACGCAGCGGCGCATAGGCCACCCGCCTTTTCATGAAGGCCGACAGCGCGTGCGTGCCGCGCGCGAAGGCCATCCCGGCCAGGCCGAAAAGCATGCCGGCGGCGATCACCGCGGCCGCGCTCCACAGCGTCACCGGCGTGCCGGCCGCCATCGGGTAATGGGTATGGTGCACGCCCCACAGCAAGCCGACCTGGTCGGCGGCGATGGCGGCGACGAAGCAGGGGAAGATGGCGTCGTAGCGCATGCGGCCGATGGCCAGCACTTCCAGTCCGAAGATGGCGCCGGCCATGGGCGTGCCGAACACCGAGGAGAAGCCGGCGCTGATGCCGGCCATCAGCAGGATGCGGCGATCCTCGTGGCGCAGGCCGAACACATGGGTCAGCTGGTCGGCCAGCGCCCCGCCCATCTGCACCGCCGTGCCTTCGCGCCCGACCGACGCACCGAACAGGTGCGACGCCACCGTCCCCATCAGCACCAACGGCGCCATGCGCAGCGGCACCACCTTGGCCGGGTCGTGGATTTCGTCGATCAGCAGGTTGTTGCCGGCCTCCACCGAGCGGCCGGCATGCAGATAGATCCAGCCCACCGCAAACCCGGCCACCGGCAACAGCCACAACAGCCAGGGATGGGCCTCGCGCGTGCGGGTGGCGAGATCGAGCGAAAACAGGAAGAAAGCCGAGGCGCTGCCGGCCAGCAAGGCCACCAACGAGGCGATGAGACACCATTTGCCGACGTAGGGCAGCAGGCGCAAGGGCTCCGGGAGCTTGGAAAATATTGTCATGGCGCAGGCGGTTGGGGTAATCCAGCCTGGCCGACGGAAACGGGAAGATGCTTCAGGCGCGCGCCTACAGTCCCCGGTCGTCCAGGTATCCGTAGGCATCATCAGCCCCGGCGTGAGCCGGCGGCGGTTCGGGGAGGAATGCCATCTCCGGCGCGCATGTTAGCAAGTTTCACGGGCGTGGACAATCGCCCGCGCCGGGCCCGCGGGTGTCTCGGGATGACCTCGGCCGTTCCCATCCGCCGTCCCATATGAGATCATTAACAAACGGCAACCCCGGATGGGGAGCCGCGTGCGGCCCCAACCCTAGCCAATACGATAAAACCGAGATAACTTTTTCCCCGGCGCGCCGGAGAAAAATCCTGACATGCTGAAGAAAATAAAAGTGGAGGATCTGGTCCTCGGGATGTACTTCTGCGGCTTCGAAGCCGCATGGCTGGACCATCCCTTCTGGAAGAACAAGTTCCTCCTCAAGAACGCCAACGAGCTCAAGCAGGCGCACGCCAGCGGGATCGCCTATTGCTGGATCGATATCTCGAAGGGCAAGGATGTCGCCGCGCCCGGCGACGACGCACCGTCCGAGCCCGACGCCGAACCCCAAGCAGCGGCGCCGGAAGAACCGCCCGCCCCCGAACTCGATCCCGCGCTGCTGGACGCCATCGCCCTGCGCGAAACCGCCAAGAAAGCGACCAAGGCCATGTTCAGCGAAATCCGCATGGGCAAGGTGCTGGACATGGATCGCTGCGTGTCGGTGGTCGAAGACATCGCCGGTTCGGTGCTGCAAAGCCCCAATGGCCTATTGAGCGTGGTGCGCCTGAAACTGGCTGACGAATACACCTACCTGCACTCGGTGGCGGTGTGCGCCCTGATGGTGGCGCTGGGCCGCACCCTGGGCCTGGATGAAGCCTCCTGCCGCGAGGCCGGCCTGGGCGGCTTCCTGCACGACATCGGCAAGGCATTCATCCCGCATGACATCCTCAACAAGCCCGGCAAGCTGACCGAGGAAGAATTCGCGCTGGTGCGCAAGCATCCCGAGCTGGGCTACAAATACCTGAGCCAGGATCCCAACGTTCCCGACTACGCGCGCGATGTCTGCCTGCACCATCATGAAAAGATCGACGGCAACGGTTATCCGGAAGGCCAGCGCGGCGGCACCATCACGCTGTATGCGCGCATGGCCGCGATCTGCGACGTGTATGACGCGCTCACTTCCGACCGCCCCTACAAGCATGGCTGGGATCCGGCCGAAGCGATCTCGGCCATGGCCACCTGGACCGGCCATTTCGACCGCGCCATGTTCCTGGCCTTCGTCAAGACGCTGGGCATTTACCCGGTGGGCTCCATCGTCAAACTGGAATCCGGACGCTCGGGTTTCGTGATCCGGCAGAACGCCAAGGATCTCACGCGTCCGGTGCTCAAGGTCTTCAGCTACGACGACAACATGGAAGTCAGCGACACCCAGATCCTCGACCTGCTGGCCACGCCGGAAGCCGACACCATCGTCGCGCGCGGCGGCGAAGAATGGGCTCGGCTCAGCCATCTGGACTCGATGCAACTGCTGAGCACGCGCGCGCCGTCCTGAGCCGTGTTTGCCGGTAGCGCTCCAGCTCCGTCCCGGCGCGACAGGAAAAAAATGCCGTTCAGTTTCGACTGAACGGCATTTTCATTTGCACGGGCGCCAGGCATCGCGCTCGCCGCCCGGTCACCGGATGCGGATCTCCACGAAGCGGTTGCGCGGTTCCGGCACGCCCTTCTTCTGCGGCACGCGCGGCTCGCGTGCGCCCTTGCCGACCACCTCGATGCTCAGCGGCTCGATCTTGGCGCGCACCAACTCACGCTCCACCAGGCGGGCGCGACGCACCGACAGACTCTCGTTGATGGCGTCGCTGCCGATGTTGTCGGCATGGCCGACCAGGATGAATTCGCCGGCAGGGAATTTACGGAAGTCTTCGATGGCTTGCTCCAACAGCTTGCGCGAGGGCGGTGTCAGGCGATCGCTGCCCAGTTCGAACAGCAACTCATAGCTGCGCGGACGCTGCGGCAGGTTTTGCATCACCGGCGCATAACGCGTCTGCACCTCGGCGTCGGACAAGGTGGCGGTCTTGCCGGCCTTGCCGCCTTCGGTTTCGACGGCGGCATACGCGGAGGTCAGTGCAGTCTCGCCGCTGGCAGTCTTCACCACGATGCTGCTGGCAGAACCGTCCGGCTGCGGCAGCAGCACGAAACGCTCCTTGGGACCGGCACACCCGGCCAGCACGAGCGCGGCAAGACACAGGAGGAGCGGCTTATTCACTGGCCACCTCCACGATGAAATCGGTGCCGCGGATGCCAATGGTCGCAGTGGGCGTGGAAATCTGCTGGCGCTCGGGGGAGTGCTTGCCGATCAGGCCCGAGACGTAACGCAAGGTGCCCTTGGCCAGACGCGCGGCGATATTGCCTTCGCCCGAACTCTCGTTGAACTTGAAGTCTTCCAGCACGAAGCTGGATCGGGGGCCGAGCGACATCAGCGTGTCGTCGCGCAGGGTGATGCCGATCGCGGCGTCGGCGGCGGTCACCACGCGGTCACCGGGATAGAGCTTGTCGCCGACCTGCGCCGGCAGCTTCTGCTCCTGGCGCTGCACCTGCACGTCGCCGCTCACCACCTTGACGATGCCGGCCTGGGTCCTCACCGGCTTGTCCGCCGTCTGCGCCACGGCGACGCTCATCCACATGGATGCCAGTACCGCCACCAGCGCGGGCGCGCGCCATATCACTTGCGAAACCGGGCCGCGCTGCATGTCTTCCCCTTTGTCGTTTTGAACGCGTCCGATCGCCTGCATAAGACAGGCCATCGGATGCGCAGAAAACGCAATTATAGGCAGATTCCACACGGAAACTTGTTCCGTAAAAGCAACAATTTGGCGATTTCAGGCCCGCTCAAGACGCCGGTCGCGGATTCAGGCTTCGCCCGCCCTGACCTGCTTGATCGCAGTTTCCCAACCGTGCATCCGGCTCTGTGCCTCATCGCGGCTGATGGCGGGCAGGAAGGTATGCTCCACCTGCCATTGCGCCGACAGCTCCGACAGGTCGCGGTACACTCCGGTCGCCAACCCCGCGAGATACGCGGCGCCCAGCGCGGTGGTCTCGGTCACCTGGGGACGGATCACCGGAATCCCCAGCAGGTCGGCCTGGAACTGCAACAACAGGTTGTTGGCGGAGGCGCCGCCATCGACGCGCAGCTCGGTGATCGGCGACACCGCATCGCGCACCATCGCGGTCAGCAGCGCCGTGCTCTGGAAGGCGATCGACTCCAGCGCGGCGCGCGCGATGTGCGCCACCGTGCTGCCGCGGCTCAGACCGACGATGGCGCCCTTGGCGGAGGGATTCCAATACGGCGCACCCAGGCCGGTAAAGGACGGCACGAACACCACGCCGCCCGAATCCTCGGCCGAAGCCGCCAACCCCTCGACGTCGGTGGAAGTCTTGATCGCCTTCAGGCCGTCGCGCAGCCACTGCACCACCGCGCCGCCGATGAAGACGCTGCCTTCCAGCGCATATTGCTTGACCTCGTCGGCCTGGCAGGCCGCGGTGCTGATCAGGCCGTTGCGCGATGTCGCGCACTGGTCACCGGTGTGCAGCAGCATGAAGCAGCCGGTGCCATAGGTATTCTTGGCCATGCCGGGACGGAAGCAAGCCTGTCCGAACAGGGCCGACTGCTGGTCGCCGGCGATGCCGGCGATCTTCACGGCAGCGCCCAGGTGCTGGGCATCGACTTCGCCATAGATATGCGAGGAGGCATGCACTTCCGGCAGCATGGCGCGCGGAATCTCCAGCCAGGCCAGCAGCTCGTCGTCCCAACCGCCGGTGTGGATATTCCACAGCATGGTGCGCGAGGCATTGGAAACGTCGCTCACATGCAGGCGACCGCCGGTCAGGTTCCAGATCAGCCAGGCGTCCACCGTGCCGAACAGCAGTTCGCCGCGCTGCGCGCGTTCGCGCAGGCCGGGCACGTTGTCGAGGATCCAGCGCAGCTTGGTGCCGGAGAAATACGGATCAAGCACCAGCCCGGTCTTGGCCTGGATGGCCGGGCCGAGTCCGCGCTCGCGCAGGCCGGCGCACACCACCTCGGCGCGGCGATCCTGCCAGACCACGGCGTTATAGACCGGCTTGCCGGTGGCGCGCTCCCACACCACCGTGGTCTCGCGCTGGTTGGTGATGCCCAGCGCGGCCAGTTCGCCGGCCTTGATGCCGCTTTTTTCCAGCACCTGGCGCGCGGTCTGCAACTGGCTGTTCCACAGGTCCATGGGGTCGTGCTCGACCCAGCCCGGCTGTGGAAAGATCTGCGGAAATTCCTGCTGCGCGGTCGCCACGATGGCGCCGCTTTCGTCGAAGATGATGCTGCGGGAACTGGAAGTCCCCTGGTCGAGGGCGAGCAGATATGCCATGACATCCCTTACAAGATACGTCGCCGTACGCCATCTCGCGATGCCGGGCGGCGGATTGCCTTACTGTTCCGGCCACGCAGGCCGATATGAAAAAACGTCATTCCGGCCCTCGCCGGAATGACGTCTTGGCCAACATGCAGCGTAACGCTGACAAATCAGCGTACGCGACCGTCCTTCCATGCCTGCAACAGCTTGTCGTAGGGGATGGTCTCGCCCTTCGGCTTCTCGTTGGCCAGCTTGCTCCACGGCGCGCCCTTGTCGGACATCCAGCTGGCCGGGTCCTTCTTCGGATTCAGCTTGGGAGCGCACTGCTTCATGCCGGCGCGCTGCAGGCGCGCCATGATGCCGTCCATCTCGTCGGCCAGGTTATCCATCGCGCCTTGCGGTGTCTTCTCGCCGGAGATCGCCGAGGAGATGTTCTTCCACCACAGTTGCGCCATCTTCGGATAGTCCGGCACGTTGGTGCCGGTCGGGGTCCACGCCACGCGCGCCGGGCTGCGGTAGAACTCGATCAGGCCGCCATACTTGGACGCGTTCTTGGTGAAGTAATCCGAGCGGATGTCGGAATCGCGGATGAAGGTCACGCCCACGATGGACTTCTTCAGCGACACGGTCTTGGAGGTCGTGAACTGCGCGTACAGCCAGGCCGCGGCCATCTGGTCAGGCGGGGTGCTCTTCAGGAAGGTCCAGGAACCGACGTCCTGGTAACCGTTCTGCATGCCGTCCTTCCAGTACGGGCCGTGCGGACCGGGCGCCATGCGCCACTTGGGCGAACCATCGGTGTTCACCACCGGCAGGCCTTGCTTGGTCATGCCCGCGGTGAAGGCGCTGTACCAGAAGATCTGCTGCGCGATGTGGCCTTGCGCGGGCACCGGGCCGGCTTCCGAGAAGGTCATGCCCAGTGCTTCGGGCGGCGCGTACTTCTTCATCCAGTCCAGGTACTTGGTCAGCGCATACACCGCAGCCGGCGAGTTGGTCGCGCCGCCGCGCGCCATCGAGGCGCCCACCGGGGTGCACTCGTCGTCCGCCACGCGGATGCCCCACTCGTCCACCGGCAGGCCGTTCGGCAAGCCCTTGTCGGCGGCGCCGGCCATCGACAGCCAGGCATCGGTGAAGCGCCAGCCCAGCGACGGGTCCTTCTTGCCATAGTCCATGTGGCCGTAGATCTTCTTGCCGTCCAGTTCCTTCACGTCGTTGGTGAAGAAGGCGGCGATGTCCTCGTAGGCCGACCAGTTCTGCGGCACGCCCAGTTCATAGCCGTACTTGGCCTTGAACTTGTCTTGCAGATCCTTGCGCGCGAACCAGTCGGCGCGGAACCAGTACAGGTTGGCAAACTGCTGGTCGGGCAGCTGGTACAGCTTGCCGTCGGGCGCGGTGGTGAAGCTGGTGCCGATGAAGTCCTTCAGGTCCAGGCCGGGGTTGGTATATTCCTTGCCGGGGCCGGCCATGTAGTCGGTCAGCACCACGGTCTGGCCGTTGCGATAGTGAGTGCCGATCAGGTCGGAGTCGTTGACCCAGCCGTCATAGATCGACTTGCCCGATTGCAGCGAGGTCTGCATCTTCTCGACCACGTCGCCTTCCTGGATCACGTCATGGATGACCTTGATGCCGGTGATTTCTTCGAACGCCTTGGCCAGGGTCTTCGATTCATAGGCGTGGGTGTCCAGGGTTTCGGAAACCACGTGGATTTCCTTGACGCCCTTGGCCTTGAGCTTGGCGGCGGTATCGATGAACCATTGCATCTCGCTGACCTGCTGCTGGCGCGACAAGGTGCTGGGCTGGAATTCCGCATCGACCCATTTCTCGGCGGCCTTGGTGTCTGCCCACGCGCTGCCGGCCATACCCGCCATGACCAACGCAGCAGAGAGCACTGTTAATTTGAATTTTTGCATCACGTCTCCTCGTCACCTTCCCCAAAATTGGCCGCGCCGGGGTGGGAAGGACATTCCCCGGGACGTCATTTCATTCCAGGTTTTCGCTGACAGCTCACCGCAAACCGGAAATCGAATTCGATTGCTCGTCGTGCTCAACCCTTGCGCATGATCAGCAGCAGGGCCACGAAGCCGATCACGGCGGCATACCACTGGTCGAGGTCGGTCAGCGCCACCCAGGCCAGATTGATGTAGGCCGCGCTCAACAGGCCGATGAACAGCCGGTCGCCACGGGTCGTGCGCAGCGGCAGGAAACCCTTGCGCTCGGTGGTGGGCGAGCGGATCTCCCAGATCGTCATGCCCACCAGCATCAGCGCGATGCAGAGAAAGAAGATGGCCACCGGCGGCGTCCACGACATCCACGAAAATGCATTGGCCATGATCACACTCTCCCCATGGCGAAGCCCTTGGCGATATGGTTGCGCACGAACCAGATCACCAGCGCTCCGGGAATGATGGTCAGCACCCCGGCCGCGGCCAGGATGCCCCAGTCCATGCCCGCCGCGGACGCGGTACGGGTCATGATGGCGCTGATCGGCTTGGCGTTGACCGAGGTCAGCGTGCGCGCCAGCAGCAATTCCACCCAACTGAACATGAAGCAGAAGAAGGCGGTCACGCCCACGCCCGACTTGATCAGCGGCAGGAAGATGCGGATGAAGAAACGCGGGAAGGAGAAGCCGTCGATGTAGGCGGTCTCATCGATCTCGCGCGGCACGCCCGACATGAAGCCTTCCAGGATCCACACCGCCAGCGGCACGTTGAACAGCATGTGCGCCAGGGCCACGGCGATGTGCGTATCCGACAGGCCGATCGTCGAATACAGCTGGAAGAACGGCAGCAGGAACACCGCTGGCGGCGTCATGCGATTGGTCAGCAGCCAGAAGAACATGTGCTTGTCGCCCAGGAAGCGGTAGCGCGAGAACGCATACGCCGCAGGCAACGCCACCAGCAACGACATGACGGTGTTCATCGCCACGTAGATGATGGAGTTGATATAGCCCGAATACCACGACGGATCGGTGAAGATGGTCTTGTAGTTGTTCAGCGTCGGCGCGTTGGGCCAGAGCGTGAAGACCGACAGGGTCTCTTCGTTGGTCTTGAGCGAGGTATTGAACAGCCAGTACAGCGGGATCAGCGTGAAGGCGATGTAGATCGCCATCACCAGCAGCCGCGGCAGGCCGTTCTGCTTGTCTTTATTCATGGTTGCCGCCCGTTTCTTTGTTGCCGCTGCCGGCGCTCTGCATCCAGTTATAGAGCACGAAGGACAGCAGCAAGATGATGAGGAAGTAAATCAGCGAGAAAGCGGCGGCCGGGCCAAGGTCGAATTGGCCGACCGCCTTCTGCGTCAGGTATTGGCTCAGGAAGGTGGTCGAGTTGCCCGGGCCGCCGCCGGTCAGCACGAAAGGTTCGGTATAGATCATGAAGCTGTCCATGAAGCGCAACAGCACCGCGATCACCAGCACGCCGCGCATCTTGGGCAACTGGATGTAGCGGAACACCGCCCAGCGGCTGGCGCCGTCGATCTGTGCGGCCTGGTAGTAAGCGTCCGGGATCGAGCGCAGGCCGGCGAAGGCCAGCAGCGCCACCAGCGGGGTCCAGTGCCAGACGTCCATCACCAGCACGGTGATCCAGGCGTCGGTCGGATCCGAGGCGTAGTTGTAGCCGATGCCCAGCAGGTTCAGCACATAGCCGCCCAGGCCGATGTCGGCACGGCCGAAGATCTGCCAGATGGTGCCGACCACGTTCCATGGGATCAGCAGCGGCATGGCCAGGATCACCAGCGTGGCCGAGGATTTCCAGCCCTTGTGCGGCATCGACAGCGCCAGGCCGATGCCCAGCGGGATCTGCACCAGCAGCACGCAGAACGAGAACACCAGTTGGCGCAGCAGGGCCGAATGCAGCTCGCCGTCGCGCATCACTTCCTTGAACCATTCAAGGCCCACGAATACGCTCTGCTCGGGACTGATGATGTCTTGCACCGAGTAGTTGACCACCGTCATCAGCGGAATGATCGCGGAGAACGCGACCGTCAGGAAGACCGGCAGGATGAAGAACCAGGCCTTGTTGTTATATGGCTTGTTCATGCGCTCACCGCCCTATTCTTTCGTCGTTGCTGAAATAGATCGTCTCCGGCTTGGCCAGGCGCAGCCACTGCGGACCGGTGCCCACCTTGACCGACGGCGCCAGCTTGGCCTTGACGGTCAGGCCGTCGAACTGCGCCGTCACCAACTGGCTGGTGCCCAGATGCTGCACCTGGGTCACCTCGGCGCTGACCGCGCCGCTGCTGCCGGGCGCCGCCAGTTCGACGAATTCGGGACGGATGCCCAGCTTCAGCGCGCCGTTTGCGCCCTTGAGGGCCTGCAGTTGCGCCGCGTCGATCTGCACGCGCTGCCGGCCGACCAGGACCGCGTCGCCCTCGATGCCGAGCGGGCAGAAGTTCATGCCGGGGCTGCCGATGAAATAGCCGACGAAGGTATGGTCGGGCCGCACGAACAGCGCTTCCGGCTTGCCCTGCTGCACCACCTTGCCTTCGGTCATGACCACCACTTCATCGGCGAAGGTCAGCGCCTCGACCTGGTCGTGGGTCACGTAGATCAGCGTCAGCTTCAGTTGATGGTGAATCTCCTTCAACTTCTGGCGCAGCTCCCACTTCATGTGCGGGTCGATCACGGTCAGCGGCTCGTCGAACAGGATCGCCGCGACGTCCTTGCGCACCAGGCCGCGGCCCAGCGAGATCTTTTGCTTGGCATCGGCCGACAGACCGGCGGCACGCTGCTTCAGGTCGCGCGTCAGGTCCAGCATCTCGGCAATCTCGCGCACGCGGGCCTGCACTTCGCGCTCGGGCATCTTGCGGTTGCGCAAGGGGAAGGCCAGGTTGTCGAACACGCTCATGGTGTCGTACAGCACCGGGAACTGGAACACCTGGGCGATGTTGCGCTCGCGCGTGGCCATCTGGGTCATGTCGCGGCCATCGAACAGCACCTGTCCTTCGGACGGCTGCAGCAGGCCGGAGATGATGTTGAGCAGCGTGGACTTGCCGCAGCCCGACGGCCCCAGCAAGGCGTAGGCGCCGCCGTCTTCCCACACCATGTTCATCGGCTGCAGGGCGTAGTCCTTCAGGTTCGCCGGCTTGCCGCCGTAGGCGTGGCCTAGATTCTTGAATTCAATGCGGGCCATATCAATGCGTCTCCGTCGGGGCGCTCAGCAGGCGGCCCTCTGTGTCGAACAAGAACACCTGCGCCGCGCTGATGCTGACCTTGACCGTGCTGCCGATCTCGAACTCGTGCACGCCTGGCAGTTGCGCCACCAGGGGCACCTCGCCATGGCGCAGGTGCATATAGGTTTCGGATCCGCTCAGCTCGGCCAACGCCACGCTGCACGCCAGGCTCACGCCGGGACCGGCCAGCGCCTGCAGCCGCACGTCGTTGCAACGGATGCCGACCTTGCAGCGCTGGCCGTCGGCCAGGCGCAAGCCGCGGCCGGCGATCTCCAGCACGCTGCCGTCGTTCATGCGGACCGCGGCGCCGTCGCCGCTGGCGGCCACGGCGGTGGCGTCCAGCAGGTTCATCGGCGGATCGTTGAAGATCGCCGCGACCTGGGTCGATACCGGTGCGTTGAACAGTTGCAGCGTCGGCGCGAATTGCAGCAGCCGGCCTTCATGCATGACCGCGGTGTGGCCGCCCAGCAGCAGGGCTTCCTGCGGTTCGGTGGTGGCATACACCACGGTGGTGTCGCCGGCGGTGAACAGGGAAATCAGTTCGCTGCGCAATTCCTCGCGCAGCTTGTAGTCGAGGTTGACCAGCGGTTCGTCCAGCAGCACCAGGGGCGCGCGCTTGATCAGCGCACGCGCCAGCGCCGTGCGCTGCTGCTGCCCGCCGGACAACTCGCCCGGCAGGCGCTGCAGCAGATGCGCGATGTGCAGCTTCTCGGCGATCTCGGTCACGCGCTGGTGGATCTCTTGCTGCGGTTTCTTTTGCAGGCGCAGCGGCGAGGCGATGTTTTCATACACCGACAGGCCGGGATAATTGATGAACTGCTGATACACCATGGCCAGGTTGCGCTCGCGCACGCCCACGCCGGTCACGTCCTGGCCGTCCACCAGGATGCTGCCGCCGGTGGGCTTGTCCAGCCCGGCGATGATGCGCATCAGCGAGGTCTTGCCGGCCTGGGTCGGACCCAGCAGGACGTTGATCCCGCCCGCCGCCAGCGTCAGGTCAAGCGGGTACAGGTGCGTTTCCGCACCGACCGTCTTGGCCACTTGTCTTAGTTCCAGGGTCACACTGTCTCCTTGCAGCTTTTTTCTGTTGATTGCTTGCGGCGGATCGGATCACGCAGGCGCGTGATCCTGCGCGTGTTGCGCCAGCCATGCTTCCAGGCGGGCCACGTCCTGCGGCTGGCAATACAGGCCCAGCTTGCTTCTGCGCCACAAGATGTCGTCCGCGCTGCGGGCCCATTCGGCGCCGATCAGATACCGCACTTCCGCTTCGTGCAAGCCCGGCGCCAATTCCTCGCCCAGCCCGGCCAGGCTGGTCGTGCCGTCGATCAGGCGCTCGGCGCGCGCGCCGTAGCTGCGCGCATAACGCTTGGCCAGTTCCGCCGGCAGCCACGGATGGCGCGTGCGGAAGTCTTTCAGGAAGCCGTCGAAATCATAACGCCCGACCAGCTTGCCGGGCTGTTGCAGATCGCCGCCCGGCAGCGGCGCGCCCGCCGTCCAGGAGTGGCTCTGCACGCCCAGGCTGGCCGACAGCATACTGAGCGCTTCTTCGGCGAGCTTGCGATAGGTGGTGATCTTGCCGCCCCAGACATTGAGCATGGGGGCGCCGGCGTCGTCGCATTCGAGCAGGTAATCGCGCGTGACGGCCGAGGCGTTCTCGGAACTGTCGTCCAGCAGCGGACGCACGCCGGAATACGTCCACACCACATCCTTGACCGAGATCTGGCGGGTGAAATAGCGGTTGGCCATCTCGCACAGGTAATCGACTTCCTCGGCGCTGATCTCGACCTTGCCGGCGTCGCCGTGGTATTCGAGATCGGTGGTGCCGATCAGCGTGAAGTCATCCTGGTAGGGGATCGCGAAGATGATGCGTTTGTCGGGATTCTGGAAGATATAAGCATGAGGATGATCGAACAGCCGCTTGACCACGATATGGCTGCCCTTGATCAGGCGCAGGTTATACGTTTTCCTGGCGCCCGGCACCGCATCGGCGAAACGCGCGGCCCAGGGACCTGCGGCGTTGACGATGGCGCGCGCCTGCACTTCCAGTACCTCGGTGCGGCCGCCGTTTTCGCTCTCCAGCACGGCATGCCAGCGGTCGCCGTCGCGGCGCGCGCTGACGCACTTGGTGCGGGTGAGGATGCGCGCGCCGCGCTCGTGGGCGTCCATCGCGTTCAGCGCCACCAGGCGCGCATCGTCCACCCAACCGTCGGAATACACGAAGCCCTTGCGATAATCGCCCTTGAGCGGCTGGCCGGCGGCGTGCTCGCGCAGCTTCAAGCCATGCGATGCAGGCAGGATCTCGCGCTTGGCGAGGTAGTCGTACATCAGCAGGCCGGCGCGTATCATCCAGGCCGGACGCTGGTTGGCGTCGTGCGGCATGACGAAGCGCAGCGGCCAGATGATGTGCGGCGCCGAACGCAGCAGCACTTCGCGCTCCTGCAGGGCCTTGCGCACCAGTTTGAATTCGTAATATTCGAGATAGCGCAGGCCACCGTGGATCAGCTTGGTGCTGGCCGAAGAGGTGTGCTGCGCCAGATCGTGCTGTTCGCACAGGAGCACGCGCAGGCCGCGGCCCGCGGCATCACGCGCAATGCCTGCGCCGTTGATGCCACCGCCGACCACCAAAAGATCGTATTCAAGCGCCATTCGATTTGTCTCCGGATTCATCCCGCTCATTTTTTCGCTACGATAAGCGACAACCTGAAAACAAATCAACAATTATTTGTTGTTTTCGGTTCGTTTATGTTTTTAAATGTTCATATCTGCTAACTGTTATCGACCATGATGCTTAACCCACGGCAACAAACCCTGCTGGAATGCGTCCGCAAACACATCACCATTTCGGTGGAAGAACTGGCGCAACAGCTCGATGTGACCACCCAGACGGTGCGCCGCGACGTCAAGGCCATGGTCGATGCCCAGCTGCTGGCGCGCTACCACGGCGGCGTCGGCCTCTTGTCCTCGACGGAAAACATCGCCTACCCGCAGCGCCAGGTCATGCATGCAGACGCCAAGCGCCGCATCGGCAAGACCGTGGCCTCGCGCGTGCCGGACGGCTGTTCGCTGATCCTCAACCTCGGCACCACCACTGAAGAGGTGGCGCGCTCCCTGCACCAGCACAAGAACCTGCACGTGGTCACCAACAACCTCAACGTCGCCAGCATGCTGGCCAGCAATGCGGAATCGGAGGTGATCGTGGCCGGCGGCGTGGTGCGCGCGCGCGACCGCGGCATCGTCGGCGAGGCCACGATCGATTTCATCCGCCAGTTCAAGGTGGACATCGGCATCATCGGCATCTCCAGCATCGAGATGGACGGCGTGCTGCGCGACTTCGACGCGCGCGAGGTGAAAGTGGCCCAGACCATCATCGAGCAGTCGCGGCAAGTGTGGCTGGTCGCCGATTCGAGCAAGTTCGGCCGCCAGGCGCTGGTGAAGATGGCGCACCTGTCGCAGATCGATACCCTGTTCACCGACGCCCCGCCGCCGCCGGAACTGGCCAAGCTGCTGGCGGAGACCGACGTGGAAGTCGTCATTGCGAAATGAGATGGTTTGTCTTCGCCGAAAAACTTAGTAAATAAACAATCATCATCGCGGCTTGGAACTCGGGAATATTGCCTCTCCCGAGGCATATCCTCTGCCACGCCTTCCCTGCGGCAAAGCTCATCGGGAATACTGCTGAGCGCGAGTCCCGGTTAATTTTTCTCCGATTCACGACGTGGATCAAACCCGCCGCAATCGCCGATTTACGCTCCCCGGCTCCTGGAGGATAGTGAAACGGCGGGGAGGCGAAACTCCTCAGTCGGCGGCGCCTCTTTGGCATCGCTGCATCCGCTCTCCCCGCGCTCCCTTTGAATTCCCCCAGGAGTGCATATGACGCAAACAATGAAAGCGGCCGTCGTCCGCGAATTCGGCAAGCCCCTCACCATCGAAGAAGTGCCGGTACCCGTTCCCGGCCCGGGCCAGATCCTCGTCAAGTTCGAGGCCAGCGGCGTCTGCCATACCGATCTGCACGCGGCGCACGGCGACTGGCCGGTCAAGCCCAATCCGCCGTTCATCCCCGGCCATGAAGGCACCGGCTACGTCGCCGCGCTGGGCGCGGGCGTCAAGCGCATCAAGGAAGGCGACCGCGTGGGCGTGCCCTGGCTGCACACCGCCTGCGGCTGCTGCCAGCCCTGCCGCACCGGCTGGGAAACCTTGTGCGCCGACCAGCAGAACACCGGCTACTCGGTCAACGGCAGCTTTGCGCAATATGGCCTGGCCGATCCCAACTATGTCGGCCTCCTCCCGGCCGGCCTCGACTTCGGCCCGGCGGCGCCGGTGCTGTGCGCGGGAGTGACGGTCTATAAAGGCTTGAAGGAAACCGAGGTGCGTCCCGGCGAATGGGTGGTGATCTCCGGCATCGGTGGGCTGGGCCACATGGCGGTGCAATACGCGAAAGCCATGGGCATGCATGTGGTGGCAGCCGACATCCACGAAGACAAGCTGGCGCTGGCCAGGAAGCTCGGCGCCGACATGGTGGTCGATGGCCGTAACGCCAATGCCGTGGGCGACGTCCAGCGCATCGTCGGCGGCGCGCATGGGGCGCTGGTCACGGCAGTATCACCCAAGGCGATGGAACAGGCGTTCGGCTTCCTGCGCTCGCGCGGCACCATGGCGCTGGTCGGCCTGCCGCCAGGCGACATCACGCTGCCGGTATTCAATACCGTGCTCAAGCGCATCACCGTGCGCGGCTCCATCGTCGGCACCCGCCAGGACCTGGAGGAATCGCTGGTCTTCGCCGCCGAAGGCAAGGTCGCGGCCCACTTCAGCTGGGACAAGCTGGACAACATCAACGCCATCTTCGCGCGCATGGAAGAAGGCAAGATCGATGGCCGCATCGTGCTTGACCTGAAGTAGGCACGCCTCATTCCCCTCGCCGGAAAAGACAAGGGCGGCCCGGGCCGCCCTTGTCTTTACGACCTCACCCGCAGGTCACCAGAAGCCGAGCGCCTTCCACCACAGGCTGCCCACCGTGGCAAACACCAGCAGTTCCACCACGGCCATCACCAGCCCCACGCCCCACCACTTGCCCATCGAGACGTAGCCGCTGCCGAAGATGATCGGCGAGGTGCCGGTGGCATAGTGCGTCAGGGTCATCATGATGGCCGAACCGGCGGTCATCATCAGCATGAAGGGCATCACGTATTGCTGCGGCAGCAGTTGCGCGCCCACCGTCAGAAAGGCCAGCAGCATGGCGCTGATGTGCGCGGTGGTGCTGGCGAAGAAATAGTGCGACAGCACGAACACCAGCAGCAGCACCGTTGCCACCGCGAACCAGCCCATGCCGCTGGCGACGATGGCCGCCTTCATGCCCTCCGAGAACCATGCCACCACGCCGGTCTTGTTCAATTGCTCGGCCAGCATCACCAGTGCGCCGAACCATACCAGCGTATCCCAGGCGCTCTTTTCCGACAGCACGTCGTCCCAGTCGATGGTGCCGGTAATGATCAGCACGAACAGGCCGACGAAGGCCACCACCGTGGGGTCGAGCGTGAAGGCCGGGCCCAGCAGCATGGCCGGCACATTGGCCCACAACAGCAGCAGCAAGGCGAAGGTGCCCAGCATGACCTTCTCGCTGGCGCCCAACGGCCCCATCTTGCTCAGCTCGCCGCGCGCGTAGTCCACCGCATTGGGCGTCGCCTTGAGTTCCGGCGGCGACAGCAGATAGATCACCACGGGCATGATCAGCAGGCACACCAGCCCCGGCAGCAGCATGCACAGCGCCCAGGTGGTCCACGACAATTGCAGCGCGTGGCCGGTGGCCTTGGCGACGTAGTTCACCACCAGCGGATTGGGCGCGGTGGCGGTCAGGAACATCGCCGACGTGATCGGGTTGGCGTGGTAGTTGACCAGCGCCAGGTAGCTACCGACCTTGCCCTGCGTGCCCTTGGCAGGATCCGAATCGAAGGCGTTGGCGATCGATTTCATGATGGGATGCACGATGCCGCCGCCGCGCGCGGTATTGCTGGGCGTGAACGGCGCCAGCACCAGCTCGCAGATGGCCAGGCCGTAGCCGATGCCGATGGTGCGCTTGCCCAGCAGGGCGATGAACATCAGGCCCACGCGCTTGCCCAGGCCGGTCTTCTTCAGGCCGCGCGAAATCAGGATCGCCACCACGATCAGCCAGATCAGCGGATTGGAAAAGCTGGCCAGCGCATCGGCGATGGCGCCCTTGGAAGAATTGGAAGTCACCTGCGACAGCGACACGATGACGATCGCCATCATGGCCATCACGCCGATCGGCATCACCTTCAGGATGATGGCAACGATGGTGGTCAGGAAGATCGCCACCAGGCTCCATGCCTTGGGATCGAGCCCTTGCGGGCAAGGCGCCAGCAACAGCAGGATCAGCACGGCGGTGGTGATCAGCGCGGGAACCAGGCGGAACGGAACCGCCTGGTTGAAGTACTGGAAAGTGGCTTTGATTTTTGCAAGCATCGCATCATCCCGAGACGGTTGAACGGCCGAGACCGCCGCCGGCATTGCCCGACGGCATCTCTGTCGCCAGTATAGCCAGCTCATTGCGCCGCGGGCCGGGAGACTGGGGATGATTTGATCTGCGCTAGCAAATGCTGAGTTTTAGTTTTTGCCGGGCAGCCGCGCTTGCTGGTGCGGCAAGACGCCATCAGTGCGTCATGGGCGTGCGCGGAGCATCTCCACCAGTTTGCCCCGATAGACATTCTTGTCGACTCCGGCGCCACGATGCCGCGGCGCGCAGCTTGACGCGGTGCTCTGCATTCTGATCCTGAATGCAGAGCCGGCCAGCCCGGCCGGCGCCTCAGAGATACTCGACGTTGCCGTCCACGCTGATGGCCTGACCGGTGACGTTCCGGGCGGCGGGCGATGCGAGGAACAGTGCCATGGCGGCGACGTCCTGCGCCGTCACCATCCGGCGCAGCGAAATCTTCTTGAGATATTCGTCGCGCATCGCATCGGGCGTGATGCCGAGGGCCTGCGCCCGCGCCGCGATCACACCGTCCATGCGCGGCCCTTCGACCACGCCGGGCAGGATCGCATTGACGCGGATGTCATCGGGCCCGAGTTCCATTGCCAGCGACTTCATCAAGCCCACGATGGCCCATTTGGTCGAGGCATACGGCGTGCGGTAGGGATAGCCCAACCTGCCGGCCACCGAGGAGATGGCGATGATGCTGGCGTTGCGGGAAGTCTTCTTGAGCGCCGGCACGGCGTGCTTCAGGAAATGGAACTGGCTGTTCAGATTGGTATCGACGGTGCGCTCCCAGTCCGCAACGGCGATGTCTTCCACCGCCGCGGTGGGACCGGCGATGCCGGCGTTGTTCACCAGCACGTCGATGCCGCCCAGCTGCGCCAGCGCCTGCGCGATGACGCGCTCGACCTGCTCGGCCCTGGCCACGTCGGCCACGCCGGTGAAACAGGCGGGATAGCGTTGCTGCATGGCCTGGATCGCGACCGGGTCGATGTCGCACACATAGACGGCGGCGCCCGCGTCGAGGAAGGCCTCGGCCACGGCCGCACCGATGCCCGTGGCCGCGCCGGAAATGAATACCCGCAAGCCTGCGGTCGGTTTCAGCAGTTCAAATGTCTTCATGGCGTTCCGGAGAATAGGGGGATGAGCGGACAGGATAGCGCGATCAGACGACCAGCCCGCCTGAAACCTCGATGACGGCGCCGTTGATATAGCTGGCTTCATCGCTGGCGAGGAAGGCGTAGAGATTGGCGATCTCCTCGGGCTTGCCCAGGCGGCGCAGTGGCACCTGGCTGCGCATCTTGTCCAGCACTTCTTCCGGCACGGTGGAGATCATCGGCGTTTCGACAAATCCCGGCGCGATGGCATTGACGCGGATACCCTTGGGGCCGAGCTCGCGGCTCCAGGTCTTGGTGAAGCCGATCACACCGAACTTGGACGCGGAATAATTCGTTTGTCCGTAGTTGCCATAGATACCGACCACCGAGCTGGCGTTGAGGATGGCACCCCGTCCCGCGGCGACCATGCCGTCCACCACCGCCTGCGACACGTTGAAGACGGCGCGCAGGTTGACGTCGATGACATCGTCGAACTGCTGCCGCGTCATCTTCTGCAAGCGCGCGTCGCGCGTGATGCCGGCGTTGTTGACCAGGGTATCGATGCGCCCGTACTTCTGGCGCACCCTCTCCACCATGGTGTCGATGCTGTCGCGCGATGTGACGTTCACGGCATAGCCTTCGGCGCGCGCGCCGGCCTCGCGGCATTCCCCGGCCACTGCGGCGACGGCCGCGGCGTCGAGGTCGCAGGCGATCACGGTGGCGCCTTCGGCGGCGAATTTCAGGGCGGTGGCGCGGCCGATGCCTTGCGCGGCGCCGGTGATGATGGCGACATTGTCATGCAGTCTCATTGCATTCTTCCTTGGCGACTTGAATTCACTTCCTTGCGTTTCCCTGGCTCGCTCGGGCGCGAGCCGCCGTCTTTGCCGTCGTGCCGGATTCCCTGCCGATCGCAATCGCCAGCAAGGGCACCAGCAACAGGCCCAGGATGGCGGCCACCAGGATCACCATGAAGCCGGAATCGCTGCGCCCGGTGGCCGTCTCGGCCATGCCGAACAGATAGGGGCCGACGAAGCCGCCCAGCAAGCCGACCGTGTTGATGAAGGCCAGCCCGGCCGCCGCCTGGATGCCGCTCAGGCGCTTCATCGCAATCGACCAGTACGAGGGCAGCACGCCGCCGGCGAAGAACGCGGTCACGGCGAACAGCAAGACCTTGCCCACCAGGCTGGCGGTCGCGATGAAGGCGGCGGCGCCCAGCACCAAGCACAGGGTCAGCACGCCGAGATAAAGCGAATCGTTGACGACGCGACGATGGATGCGCGGCAGCACCAGCACGCCCAGCAGAAAGCCCAGGCCCACGCTGGCCGAGAGCAGGCCGACCACCAGCGGCGAATCGATCTTCATCTGGCTGATCATCGCCGGCGTGAAGAAGTACAAGCCGACGAAGGCGACCTGGTTCAGGAAGTAGATCAGGCCGATCAGGATCGTGGTGGGCCGCTTGATCGCCGCCACCCAGTCGGTGGAGAAATACTCGGCATGCTGCGGCATGTCGGCCACGGCTTCTTTCTCCAGCGCGGCGGCTTCGTCCTGTTCCAGCCAGGGCGCTTGGCCCGGTCGATCGGGCAATTTGAAATACAGCAGGATGCCCAGCAAGACGCTGGGAATGCCTTCGATCAGGAACATCCACTGCCAGCCGTGCAGGCCGCCCTGGCCATCCAGTTGCAGCAAGGCGCCGCCGATCGGATTGCCGAGCAGCAGCGCCAGCGCCGGCGCGGTATAGATCCAGCCGATGGCGACCGGCCTGTCCTGGGTGGCGAACCACAAGGTGACCATATACATCAGCGCCGGGAACAGGCCGGCCTCGGCGATGCCCAGCAGCACGCGCATGATGTAGAACGACCACTCGCCCGCGACGAACATCATGGCGGCGGAAAGAATGCCCCAGGACACGGCGATGCGCGCGATCCAGCGACGCGGCCCGATACGGTGCGCCGCCAGGTTGCTCGGCACTTCCAGCAAGGCGTAGCCGATGAAGAAAATGCCAGCGCCCAGGCCGTAGGCCGCGGCGCTGATGCCGACGTCGGCCGCCAAGTGGATCTTGGCCAGCGCGACGTTGGTGCGGTCGAGGAAGGACATGAAATAGATCGCGCACATCAGCGGGATCAGTTTCAGGAAGGCCTTCCTGGTAGCACGGCGATGTACGTCGCCGGTAGTGCCTTGAATCGTGTTCACGAGTGTCTCCATGAATAAGTGTTGTTATTGTTGTGGCGTGGTGGGGCGATGATTCAGCGATACAGGCCGGCGCTTCCCTTGAGCTCCAGCATCTCCCGCGCCTCGTCAGGCGTGGCGATCTCGAAGGACAGCTCTTCCAGGATGCGGCGGATCTTGCGCACCTGCTGGGCATTGTTCTCGGCCTTGGTGCCCTTGTTGAGGTACACGCTATCCTCCAGGCCGACGCGCACGTTGCCGCCCATGATCGCGGCCATCGTCACCAGCGCCATCTGATGGCGTCCGGCGCCCAGCACCGAGAACTGATAGTTCTCGCGGCCGAACAGGCGATCGGCGGTGTTGCGCATGATGGTCATGTTTTCGGGATCGGGGCCGATGCCGCCCAGGATGCCGAAGGCCGCCTGGATGAAGAACGGCGGCTTCACCAATCCCTGCTCGACGAAATGCGCCAAGTTGTAGAGATGGCCGACGTCATAGCATTCGAATTCGAAGCGGGTGCCGTGCTGGCTCAGCTCCTGCAGGATGCGCTTGATGTCCTCGAAGCTGTTCTTGAAGATCATCCCCTCCATGCCCTGCACGAAATCCTGCTCCCAGTCGTAGCGCCAGTTCGATATCTTCGACGCCACCGGATGGATCGAGAAATTCATCGACCCCATGTTCAGCGAACACATCTCCGGCCGGGCCTGGCGCGAATAGGCCAGGCGCTCGTCCAGCGTCATGCGCGTGCTACCGCCGGTGGTGATGTTGATCACCGCCCCGGTGCGGCGCGCGATCTCCGGCACGAACTGCCCGAACACCGCCGGGTCGGGCGTGGGCCGGCCGTCTTCAGGATTGCGCGCATGCAGGTGGATGATCGCCGCGCCCGCCTCGGCCGCTTCGATCGCGTTGTCGCGGATCTGCTCCGGCGTGATCGGCAGATACTCGGACATGGAGGGAACGTGGGTGGCGCCGGTGACGGCGCAGGAGATGATGACTTTTCTGGTCGGCTTGCTCATGAAGGCTTCCCGGCCGTCTCTGGACGGCCTCGCGATGCCGGCAAGGCTCCGTCGTGCGCACGAAAAGGGAGCAAAAAGAAGCCCCTTCCCGGACGCGAAGCGCGGGATGCCTGGCCGGCGTGTCTCTGGTTTCTGATAAGGGCGCAACGCAAGGCGCGCTCCAAGTTGTGAGACCGATGATAATCAGTTAGGCTGCGGCAGGTAAGGTCATTTGAGGACAGCAACAAGTCTTCCAGGGACATTCTGAGGAACCGCCATGCCATCCATCCCCTTGCTCAACGAGCGCCTCTACGCGCCCTACAAGATCGCCGCGCTGGTCGAAGTCATGGCCGAACAAGGCATCGCCGCCGCCGACATCCTGGCCGGTAGCGGCGTGACGCCCGAAGAAATCTACGACGCCTCGATCATGACCTCGGTGCGCCAATACGCGGCCGCCTGCAAGAACGCCATCGAACTCTCGCGCGACCCCGCCACTCCCTTCAAGACCGGCGCGCGCCTGCACCTGTCGGCCTACGGCATGTACGGCTATGCGCTGATGTCCTGCCTGTCGCTGCGCGACTACTTCAAGCTGGGCGTGAAATACCACCGCCTGGCAACGCCGACGATGACCATCGAATGGAAGGAATACCCGGATCGCGCGGTCTGGTCCTTCCCCGACGCCTTCATCTCCAGCCCCTCGCGCGAACTCGGCGCCTTCGTCATCGAGCAGCAATTCACCCAACACGTCACCCATCTGCAAGACGTCGCCGGCCGCAGCTGCCCGCCGATGCGGGCGCACTTCCCCTACCCGGCACCGCCCCACGCGGCGCTCTACCGGGAATACCTGGGATGCGAATGCCTGTTCGATCAGGAGCAATGCCAGCTCATTTACGACAGCGCCATCCTGGAACAGGAACCGCAACTGGCGCACAAGCTGACCTCCAAGCTGCTGCAAGGCATGTGCGACCGACTGATCGGGCAATCCAAGATATCCACAGGCATCTCGGGCGAGGTGTATCAGGTGCTGATGAGCAAGCCCGGGCACTATCCGAACATGGAAGGCGTGGCCCAGGTGCTGAAGATGACCAGCCGCACCTTGCGGCGACGACTGGAAGAGGAAGGCACCACCTTCAGCGCCATTGCCGACGACGTGCTGAGTTCACTGGCGCAGGAATATCTGCGCACCACGCAGATGAGCACGGATGATATTGCGATGCTGCTTGGCTTCAGCGACGGGGCTAATTTCAGGCGGGCATTGAAGCGGTGGACGGGGAAGGGACCGGGGGAGTTGCGGTAGCGCTTCAAAAGAAAAGAAATTCTGATAGGGGAGAATCCTGGCCGACTATCGAAAAGTGCTAACTCGGCACCTACAGACCCATGAATTTATTGAGCCATTCACTCGTGTCGCCATGACCATTCTCTGATGGGGCACTATCGATTTAGTACCTCTTCTTCCCTGCATCCAAGAGCGTATTCAGCGAACATCTGATCGGTATTTACCGCTGCATCGATTGGCCCGGAATAGTACTTTGTATAAGCAAGCTGTTGGCCACGCGAGCTTATTACGACCCACCTACCATGCCGCCAATGTGCTGTATCCGGATGGCTGCAGTCTGGAATTTTCTACAAGCGCTGGCAACACGAGGAACGATGATGAACGAGGCGATGGAAATCACCACTTTCCGCTTGTTCCAGGGCGTGACGGTGAAAAATTCATCGCAGCCAATGCCGACGTAGGCGAATGGCTCAAGCGCAAGCCGGGATTCATTTCGCGCCGCGTCCGCCTACATACAGATGGTCTCGTCACCGACAGGCTGCGCTGGAGCTCGGTTGCGAATGGTGAGCGAGCTGCTTGCGGCATCGTTACGGAATCGGCCAGCTCCCCGAAGCACGCCGCCATCGACCATTCCACGGTTGCTTGGTCGGTCAGTCGGTGCCGGCATCGCATAGGTCAAGACGTTCGCAATCGGCCTGCATTGTCGATGCGGAACTCACCGGAAAAACAACGCAACAAAGATGAGCATGCAAAAGATGGCAACGTTGAGCTTCGGCTCCCAATAAGACATGTACAGGAAAGTAATCAGCAACCAGGCCAATCCGGAGACTAGTGCAAGAACCAGAACGGGTAGCTCCTGGAGTACGTGCATACAACGCCAGGCGAGATAAAGCCCCAAGGCGCCAAAGGCGATCTGTCCGATGGAAAAGGCGCTGTTCAAGCCGTAATAAAGACTCGTTTCAATGCCAGGAGGCCGCACCCCGCGCAGCTTCTGGAAAGCCACGTCAATCATGAAATGACAGAGGCCGCTGAAAGTCAGCCAGCCATAGGCGGCATAAAAAATAATATGTTGGGTGCTGATCATTCTCTGCTCCGTAAGTGGCGATATGTACGCTCAAGACTGACAGACTGGACGCGACCGGTCAGCCCCGCCGGTTGGAATCGACCCGGCAAACTTGCGAGGCGATGGTCCGAGAGCAGCTGGTCCGACGCAAAACGGATTGGCAGCCCGGGCGAGCACTTCCTGCTCAGGTGCTGCCGCCCGTAGACGAGCAACTCGCGTGAACGGATTCTCTCGCCACGGCACAGAGTCACTTCCCACGTGCCATACATGCAAGCTGGCTACGCCATGCGTCGCCCCATATCGGCCCAGGTAACTATCCCCTCCCGAGAACCACCGATGCCGTGGGAAAACACGATCAGGGGTGGAGGTTGGGCAGCATCCACGGTTGCCCGCTTGTACAACCCGACGGGCACCGCGCGCAAGCGCGCGTGATCGCACCAGTCCATATCAGTGACGCGAATCTGGCCGCCGGCATCGCCTTGTGCGGCCTTGTGCGGTCTCGGTCGACATCGGCGCCGAGGAGCCGAGGAGCCGAGGAGCCAAGCAAGGGTTGCATCAATATCGCGGCACTGGGTCGCCGTCGCTTCAGGTCTGGCAGCGGTCGCAGCGTTTTCTCAACTGCCTTTACCATTCCCAATTGATTCTTTCTTCTCGCTCCATCATCAAGCAGGTACGTCACGACAACCATTCCGGGGCACCGACGACCTCAGCGAAATAGCACGTCGGTCAAACGTTCGGACTCCCGCCAGAGGGCCTCTGCCACGACGCGATCCAGTGCCTGGTGCGGGATACGAGCGGGTGCGGGAAAACCACGGGTTTCCGCCAGGCGGTTCGGCCCGTAATAGCCGCCTGGCTCGGCGTCCTCTGCCGTCGCGGCATAGAGAATCGGTAGCGCTCCGCGCTCCACGGGCTGAAACAGGAACCATAAATGGCGACGTACGAAACCGGCAGCGCTTTGCGCGCCAGCGCCATTGGCAATGAGCTCCGTGCGGGCAATCCCTGGATGCGCACCGACGCTTCGAATATTCCAGCCCATCGCCTGACTGCGCCGCTGCAGTTCCATGCTAAACAGCAGACAGGCCAACTTGGATTGCGCATAAGCTGTCATGGGTCGATAGGACTGGGTACTTTGCAGATCATCAAAGTCCATATGCCCTGAGCGCGCGGCGACACTCGACACCGTCACCACGCGCGCCTGTTCGGCCGCGCGCAGCAAGGGAAGCAATTGTGCAGTCAGGTCGAAATGACCCAAGTAATTGGTGCCGAGCTGCAACTCGAATCCATCCGCGGTAGTCCGCGCGTTGCGCCGGCGCCATCACGGCGGCATTGTTGATCAATAGATCTACCTGCTTATGCGTCGCTTGCAGGCGTCGGCAGAATTGGGCGATCGAAGCAAGGCTGGCGAGGTCGAGCTGCTCGAAGCTGACTTGCGCCTCGGCTACTTCATTGAGAATGCCCTGCACCGCCGCGGCCCCTTTTTTGGCATCGCGACCAGCAATAATCACGCGTGCTCCGCTCGCGGCCAGCGCCTGCGCTGTACGCAAGCCCAAGCCACCGGTACCGGTGACGATCGCCGTACGTCCTTGCTGAAAAGGAATGAGAGACTCCGTCCAATGTGTCATTATCGTCAGCCTGTCGGGAAACAGAAAAGTTAAGTGATAAAAATAAGCACTGAGTGCATAATTTAATGCACTCAGTGCATTTTCGCAATGGATTTATGGATGTCGAAAATTTCATCGTCAGCTGACTCCGCCCCCCCCCCCGAGGGGCTCCGTGAGAGAAAGCGCCGCGAGACGCGGCGGCGCATCGCCGAAGTGGCGCAAGGCTTGTTCATGGCGCACGGCTATGCGGCGACCACGCTGGACGACATTGCGGCGCAGGCGGGTATTTCCCGTCGTACCTTCTTTTCGTATTTCAAGTCCAAGGACGACATCATCCTGTACTGGCGGGACGCCGACACTGCCGCTCTACTGGCAGAGCTACTGAAGACATCGCCGGATGCCGAACCGCTGGAAGCGATACGGGATCTCATGGTGGCGCACATCGGGCGCTTCACTACCGAGCAGATGACGGTGGTGGACAATCTGATGCGATCCAGCGAGTCCCTGCTGGCGCGCAAACAGGCTTTTTACGCGGAGCAGGAAGTGATGCTCTTCGACGCACTGTGCCAGGTCTGGCGCCATCCCGAACACCGTGCCAAGCTGCGCATCGTGGCCATGGTCTCGGTGGGCGCCATGCGGCTGGCATTGCAGGCCTGGCGCGAACAGACCGGCAACCGCAAACCGGCTGCCAAGTATTTGCTTGAAGCATTCGACATGGTACGGACGGGGTTATCCCAATAGGACCGCACCGATCTGTTGGTCGCGCCAGGGCGGCGCCCAGGCGAAAACACTGACCTGCCCCCGGAAGTTGGACAGTTTAGAACTAGAGAGGAGCTGCCTCTTTGGGTTTCACTGACCACTTTTGGACGAACTCACTTGGGGTCAGATGGCCAAGCGAGCCGTGGGGACGATGGTGG
>WNDX01000035.1 GCA_009914615.1 Herbaspirillum frisingense | reverse complement strand
CGCATCATTGGTGACTGGATCGGCTTTTATAACCACCGCCGGCCGCATCAGGCGCTGGGCATGAAGACACCAGCTGAGGCGTTTGCTTTAGCTGCTTGAGGTGAGCAGGTTTCGCTGGGTCATTACAGCCGGTTCACCGGCCTTGTTATATTCGTAAAAAATCGTAAGCCTTCGTAGCGGGCCAAAGAAATGTCCTTGAATCGTCTGTTCCGGCTGATTTCCATCGCATTGCTGATGTTGTTTCTGGCGTTGGCGATCTCGCTGGTATGGATAGAGTGGAGCATTTACCAGAACGGGGCCAACAGCGTGCCGGCCCTGCGCAATTTCCGCCTGGCGCTGATCGCCATGGAAAAGATATCGGCCGAGCGCGGCCCCGCCAATGCCTACATGGGTGCCCGCCAGCAGGAAAAACCCGAACTCTACAAGAGCCTGCAAGCCGCCCGCGTCACCGCCGACGCCGCTTTGGGCCGGCTGCGCGAGGCGCTGGAAAAGGATCCGGCGCAGCGCCAGTCGAGCGCGCTGGACAAGATCAGGACGGTGCAGCAGGCGCTCGGCCCGGCGCGCACGGCGGTGGATCGCGTCGGCCAGCAAGGCGATATGCAACGCAGCCACCTGTATGTGGTCTCGGCCGTCAACGGCATGGTGGACATGATCCCGGTGATGGTGCGCGTGACCGCCGAACTGGCCAGCGCGGTGGATCAGGCCGATCCCGACCTGCGCGACGGCCTGGCTTCGGTGCGCGCCGCCGCCAGCCTGCGCGAATACGCCGGCCAGATCGGTTCGCGCTTCACCGCGCCGCTGATCACGCACCGCAAGCTCAATCAGGATGAGGTGATCGAAATCGGCCGCCTGTACGGCCGCATCGAGTTGCTGCGTTCGCTGCTGGGCGCCCAGCTCGGCTCCTACTCGCCGCAGCCGGAGTTCGCGCACGCGCTGGAAGAGGTGGACAAGCAGTATTTCGACAACGGCTTCCAGTTCCTCGACTACCTGCTGCAGATCGGCCTGAAATCCGGCGAATACGGCATCACGCCGTCCGAGCTTTACACGCGCTACGTGCCGCAGATGAAATCCATCCTCGACCTGCGCGACCTGCTGCTGGACGACATGCTGGCGCGCGCCGAGCGCCGCAACGTGCAGGCGCGCAATTTCCTGGTCTCGGTGATCGCCCTGACCATCGTGGCCTGCCTGTTCTTCCAGTTGCTGATGTACATGATCCGCAAGCGCGTCGTGCAGCCGCTGGTGACGGCCACCGATCTGGTGGCGGGACTGGTCGAGGGCAAGCTTGACCGGGAGATTCCGGAAGCCAGGTACAACGACGAGATCGGCGCGATGACGCGCGCGCTGCGCGTGCTCAAGGAGCGCATCCTGGAGCGCAACAGCCTGGCCAAGGAGCGCGAGGCGCTGATCACGCAGTTACAGACCTCGTCCAATACCGATTTCCTGACCGGGCTGCTGAACCGGCGCGCCTTCTTCTCCTACGGCGAGCAGCAGATGGGCGTGGCGCAGCGCTACGAGCGCGAACTGTCCATCGTGCTGTTCGACATCGACCACTTCAAGCGCATCAACGACAGCTACGGCCACCAGGCCGGCGACGCCATCCTGCGCGGCGTGGCGCAGACCGCCTCGCAGCTGCTGCGCAAGGTGGACGTACTGGCGCGCTACGGCGGCGAGGAATTCATCGTGCTGTTGCCCGAGTCGGATCTGGCGCAGGCCGGGGCGGCGGCGGAAAAGCTGCGCGCCGCGCTGGCGCAAAAGGAGTTCGAAATCGATGGCGGGCGCAGGATCAAAGTCAGCGCCAGCTTCGGCGTGGCGGCCTTGAACAAGGGGCAAGGCCTGGAGCAGTTGATCAAGCTGGCCGACAAGGCCTTGTACGTGGCCAAGGAGCAGGGGCGCAATCGCGTCGAAGTCACGGCCTGATGGCCACCCAGGAGGTGGCGCATTGCAACCGGCGCAGGAATGAAATCGAAGAACCGGGGTTGACTCCGGTTTTTTTGCGACATACTATGTTCGCGCGAACATCGATATTGAACAAGGCGGATCAACAGTCCGACTTGCGGCTTCGAACGTGCTTTCCGACGCCATCGGCGCGCCCGGAAGGCCGGTATTCCAACGCATCGCGCGCATCCGACGCGCAGCGATGCCATCGAGAAGGAGACAGCCATGATCACGCAACAGCAGGTAGCGCAATACCGGGAAGAGGGCTGGCTGGTCGTGCCCGACCTATTGAACGACCTGATGCGCCAGCGCATGAAGGATGCCTTGGCCCAGTGGATAGAGCAGTCGCGCAAGGTCAGCGGCCATACCGAGCTGTTCGATCTGGAGCGCGGCCATACCGCCGCCGAGCCGCGCCTGCGCCGCATCAAGCAGCCGCACAGGAATCATCCCGTGTTCGAGGAATTCATCCGTTCCCAGCCCATGCTGGAAGTGCTGGAAGCCTTGCTGGGGCCGGCCTTCCGGCTGCAGAATTCCAAGCTCAACCTGAAATCGCCGCGCTTCGGCTCGCCGGTGGAGTGGCACCAGGACTGGGCCTTCTATCCCGCCACCAACGACGACATCCTGGCCGTGGGCGTGATGCTGGACGATACCTCGCTGGAAAACGGTGCCATGCTGGTGGTGCCCGGTTCGCATACCGGGCCGACCTATGATCACCACGATGCCGACGGCCGCTTCTGCGGCGCGCTCGATCCCAACGCGCCGGGGCTCAATCTGGACCAGGCCGTGCCCATCGTTGGCCGGGCCGGTTCGGTGTCCTTCCACCATGTGCGCGCGGTGCACGGATCGGCACAGAACCGTTCGACCCTGTCGCGCAATTTCCTGCTCTACGAAGTGAGTGCGGCCGACGCTTTCCCGCTGATGGGCGTGCCTGATTTCGCCGACTTCAACAGTCGCCTGCTGCAAGGCGAGCCGACCATCGTGCCGCGCTTTCGCGAGACGCCGGTGCGCATGCCGCTGCCGCCGGCGCTGAACCAGGGCTCGATCTACGAAAACCAGTCCGCCAGCGGCAAGCGCTTCTTCGATCAGGTCGAGGTGCCGCAACAGGCGGCCAGTACCTGAGGCCAGGCTTTTCCGGGGCGGTGGCGTCCCGGCGCGAACCCGTAGCGTCTCCGTTTTTCGGTGCAGGCGCCGCGGGCGACGGACATCTTTGCAGAGGCAAGCACCCATGCAAACGTTTCGTGTGTATCAATCGCTATGGGCCATGGAGCGCCGCCGCCCGGACGGCCAGGAATGGACGTTGGAGCAGAAGCTGGAGATGATCCGCGATGCCGGTTTCGACGGCGCCGGCGTGCGCTTCTTCGACTATCAATATGCCCGCACGGTCACGCAGTTCCTGCGCGAACACGGCATGACCTGGCAGGCGCAATGTTATCCGCGCACGGTCGATGAGTTGAAGCCCATCATCGAGCATGTTCAGGAGCTGGGCGCCGATCACATCAATCTGCAGGCCGACGTGCGACCTTATACGGTGGCGCAGTGCATTCCTTACCTCGAAGGCTGGCGCCGCCTGGCCGATGATGCCGGCATCGCGCTGCACATCGAGACGCATCGCGACCGCATGACCACCGATCTGTTCTTCACGCTGCATCTGCTGGACCGCTTTCCCGATCTCAGGCTGACCGCTGATCTCTCGCACTACGTGGTGGGACGCGAGTTCGCCTGGCCGATCGACGCGCACAACCATGCGCTGATGCGCAGGATCCTCGACAACGCCTGGGGCTTCCACGGCCGCGTGGCCAGCCGCGAGCAGATCCAGGTGCAGCTCGATTTCCCGCAGCATCGCAAGTGGGTGGAGCTGTTCATGGACTGGTGGGATTACGGTTTTCGCAGTTGGATGGCGCGCGCCGGCGAAGACGATGTTCTCAGCTTCCTGTGCGAACTCGGCCCGCCCGAATACGCCATGACCGGCGCCGACGGCTACGAGCTGTCCGACCGCTGGGTCGAAGCGCGCCAGTTGATGCAGATGGCGCGGGATTTGTGGGCGCGCTGCGCCGAAGCACAGGCAGGGGCGTCGGCCGCGCAAGTGCGCAAGCACGCGTGACCTCGCATCCGCAAGCATTCATTCAGGCAGTACCCCGGCAACCGCAGGCCAAAGGAGTCAACCACGCAGTCGGCATATCCAATCGCAGCAAGACGAGACCCCAGCCGGACACACAATAAAACCGCCGGCCGGTGCATGCACCGCCTGGGCTCGCCTTACAACAGGAGAGAGACAAATGAATACAATCGCAGGCACCCGGGGCCACCGGGTCGGCCACGGCCGTTCGCAATCCGCCGGCCAGACGGCGCCTCCGGCGCAGACGCTGAGCGACGCCGAGATCCGTGCGCGCAGGATGGCGTTGCGCTCGTCGGTGATCGGCACCGCGCTGGAATGGTATGACTTCTTCCTCTACGGTACGGCGGCGGCCATCGTCTTCAACGTGCTGTTCTTCACCAGGCTCGATCCCATGATGGGCACGCTGGCCGCCTTCGGCTCGTATGCGCTGGGCTTCGTGGTGCGTCCGCTGGGCGGTTTCGTGTTCGGCCACCTGGGCGACAAGATAGGGCGCAAAAACGTGCTGGTGGTGACGCTGGTGATGATGGGCCTGTCCACTACGCTGATCGGGGTGTTGCCGACCTATGCCAGCATCGGTATCGCCGCGCCCATCCTGTTGACGTTGCTGCGGTTGGTGCAAGGCTTCGCGGCCGGCGCCGAATTCGGTGGCGCGGTGACCATGTCGGCCGAATACGCGCCGGTGGACAAGCGCGGCTACTACGCCAGCTGGCCGGGCGTCGGCGTGGCGCTGGGCGTGGTGCTGTCGGCCGGCGCCTTCGCATTGGTGCGCATGATGCCGGAGGCGGACTTCATGCGTTACGGCTGGCGCATTCCGTTCCTGCTGTCGGCCATCGGCTTGGCGGTGGGCATCTACATCCGGCTGTTCGTGCAGGAGTCGCCGACCTTCGAGAAGATGAGGGAGCGCAATGCCGTGGCCAAGGCGCCGGTCAAGGCGGTCTGGCAAGAGCAGAAGCGCAGCCTGCTGATCGCCATCGGCGCGCGGTTTTCGGAGAACACGGCCGGCTATATCTTCCAGGTCTGGGCGCTGTCCTACCTGACCACGCAACTGAAGGTGCCGGCCAGCGTCGGCCTGACCGCGGTGCTGATCGCGGCCGGCATCGGCGCCTTGCTGAATCCCGTATGGGGCGCGCTGTCGGATCGCATCGGCCGGCGCCCGGTGTACATCCTGGGCATCCTGGTGATGATCTTCGGCGCCTTGCCGTTCTTCTGGATGCTGGAGACGCGCGAGACGCCCATGATCATCGGCGCCTTCGTACTGCTGATCGTGTTCGGACTCTATCCGATGTTTTCGGTGCAGGCGGCGTTCTTCGCCGAGCTGTTCCCGCCGCGCATGCGCATGAGCGGCATCTGCACGGCGCGCGAGCTGTCCTCGGTCATCACCGGCGGCATGGCGCCCGTGATCGCGACCGGCTTGCTGGCGTATTACGGCGGCAGCTATTACCCGATCGTGGTCTATATCGTTTTCATGGGCGCGGTGGCATTAGTGTCGCTGCTGATGGCGCCGGAGACGCGCGGCATCCTGTATGAGGAAGATCAGTAGGCGTGTTTGAACCGGCGGTTATCGTGTTCCGTCCTGCCCGGTGCAGGACGGGCGAGATTGTCGTTACGCGTAGCGCGATGCGACGCGCCGCAAGCGGAGAGGAGCGGGAGACTGCCTAGGTGCTCTTGCGTTCCAGAATCGAAAAGCCCAGATCGCAGATGGGTTGCTCCACGCTGCGGCCGCTGAAGCGCGCCAGCAGCATGTCGGCCGCGGTCAGGCCGATCTGGTGTACGCTGATCTGCACGGTGGTCAGCGCCGGCAGCACTTCGGGCGCGATTTCCAGGTTGGCGAAGCCGGCCAGGGCGATGCGTCCTGGCACCTCGACGCCGCGCCGCGCGCATTCCATGGCGGCGCCGGCGGCGATGACGTCATTGCTGAAGAAGGCGGCATCGATGCCGGGATGGCGATCCAGCAGCCAGCCCACCGCTTCGCGTCCCGCATGCAAGAAGGAGCCCATCGGCACCATCAGGTGCAGCGGTTCGGCGGCGCCGTGTGCCAGCACTGCCTCGCGCATGCCGGTGAAACGCGCCACGCCGCGCGGATCCTCGCCCCCGACGAAGGCCATGCGGCGATAGCCCTTGCCATACAGGTAGTTGCCCATGGCGCGCCCGGCATCGTGGTTGTCGAAGCCGGCCAGCATGTCGATCGGGCGCCGGGTCAGATCCCAGGTTTCCACCACCGGGATGCCGGCCGCCTTCAGGCGCTGCCGCGTGCGCGCCGCATGCTGCACGCCGGTCAGCACCAGGCCGTCCACGCGGCGGCCGATGAAGGCTTCCACCAGGGCGGTCTCGGCTTCTTCGGAATAATTGGTCTGGCCCAGCAGCAACTGATAGCCCTGCAGGCTCAGTTGTTCAGACAGGCCGCGCACCGTCTCGGCGAAGATCGAGTGGCTGATGGTGGGCACGATGGCGGCCACGATGCGGGTGCGGCGCGAGGCCAGGCCGCCGGCCAGCATATTGGGGATGTAGCCCATGCTGGCGATGAAGGATTCGACCTTGGCGCGCGTTTCGGGCGAGACCTTTTCCGGCGTGTTGATCACGCGCGAGACCGTGATGTGCGAAACACCGGCGGCGCGGGCCACGTCTTCCTTGGTGATGGCGCGCGCCGGAAGGGCTGCTGCGGTGGTCTCTGGTTTTCTTTTCATGGACGGGTATCCGGGCTGGCCTGGACGGCAAGCATAACAGGTGAACGCGGCGGGATCGCCGGCGGCGGCCGGCAGGCGCTTAGTCGCGGTCGTTGAATTCCGAGATGTGCGCGACCTGGAACACGCCCGACAGCGATTGCAGCTCGTTGCGGTGCATCTGCGCCAGCCGGTGCAGGTATTGTTCGCCCAGCTCGGTCAGGCGCACCTGCACCAGACGCTTGTCGCGGTCGTCGGGGGCGCGCGTGACCAGGCCGGCCTTCACGCAGCGCGTCACCAGCGCCACCACGCCGTGATGCTGGGATTGCAGCCGCTCGGCCAGTTCGCTGATGCTGGCCCATTCTCGGCCGGGAAATCCCTTGATGTGCAGCAGTAGCAGGTATTGCAGCGGCGTCAGGCCTTCGCCCTGGGCCGCGTCTTCGGAAAAGCGCAGGAAACGGCGTAGCTGGTAGCGGAATTCCGACAACGCCTCGAAATCGTTCTTTTGCAGGCGGGAGGTGCTTTTCATGGCTGGCGGCCGCGTCGGCGCGGCGTCGAAGGGGCGCTGTGGGCGCCGGATGGCGGCGGAGCGCAAGGAGTGGGGCGGGACATATATATCATCTTGTGATGTAATTGCGGTTTGGCCGCCTGATGACGCAGGCCGCCGTTCAATCTGTTGTTGACGTCGCGAAAACGGATATGCCCGATTCTATCTTGCTGTGGTTCAAAAGTTTCATTCCGCCGAAGAGCAATGTCGATCGCTTCGAGCGCATGCGCTCCTGCGCCGGCAGCCTGTTCGGGATTTTGCTGGCGGGATTGGTCAGCTACGCCATCCTGCCGCACGATCCCAAGACCATCTGGCTGATCGCCCCCATGGGCGCCTCGGCGGTGCTGCTGTTCGCGGTGCCGGCCAGTCCGCTGGCCCAGCCCTGGTCCATCATCGGCGGCAATCTGTGCGCGGCGCTGATTGGCGTGACCTGCGCCAAGTTGGTTCAGGAGCCGGCGTTGTCGGCGGCGCTGGCGATCTCGCTGGCCATCGGCGCCATGTTTCTGCTGCGCTGCATTCATCCGCCCAGCGGCGCGGTGGCGCTGACGGCGGTGCTGGGCGGCCCGGTGGTGCATGAGATGGGCTATGCCTTCGTGCTGGCGCCGGTGGCGCTGAACTCGGTGCTGCTGTTGCTGACCGCGCTGTTCTTCAACAATGCCAGCGGCCGCCGCTACCCCCACGCGCAACAGAGCGCCGCACCGCATCCGCACCAGACCAGGGACGAATTGCCGATCACGCGCCTGGGGTTTTCGCATGAGGACCTGGACGAGGTGCTGAAGAATTACAACCAGGTGATCGACATCGGCCGCGACGATCTGGAGGAAATCTTCCTGCGAACCGAAATGCGCGCCTATCATCGCCGCTTCGGCGAGACGCGCTGCGCGTCGGTGATGTCACGCGACGTGGTCGCCGTGGAATTCGCCACCAGCCTGGACGAAGCCTGGCGACTGCTGCAGCAGCACCGTCTGCGCGCCTTGCCGGTGCTGGATCGGGCCCTGCATGTGATCGGCATTGTCAGCCGCACCGATTTTCTCGAGCATGCCGGCGTGGAAGTGCATACCGGCCTGGCGGCGCAGTTGCGCCGGCTGTTGCACCGCGTGCCGTTCTCGCATTCGGACAAGCCGGAAGTGGTGGGCCAGATCATGAGCCGGCCGGTGATTTCTGCCAATGTCGAGACGCCGGTGCTGGAGCTGGTGCCGCGCATGGCTGACGGCTTGCATCAGATCCCGGTGGTCGATGCGGACGGCAAGCTGGCCGGCATGCTGACCCAGTCCGACATGATCGCGGCCTTGTACGAAAAGAACCTGGCGGCCGCGCGCGGCATGCCGGGATTGCGCAGCGTGGCTTGACAGGCCGGCCGGGGAGGGCGATTCTGCCCGGATGGCGCCGCACCCGCGCCGATGCGAGGAGATTCCGATGAAAATCAGCGCCCTGGCTGTTGCCGTTTCTCTGACGTTGTTGCTGCAGGCTTGCGAACGCAAGGGCGGCAATCCACCCAAGCCGGTCACCTCGGTGCTGGAGCGACCGGCGGCGATGGTCTGATCGGATTGCGTGAATGGCGCGCAACGGAAAGTCTGCCCGGAAAGGCTTGTGTCGCGCGAGTTATGGAGTGGGTGAATATCTGCTATTGCCACAATAAAGCAGACTCAGCCGTGGAGGATCACTATAGTTGCACCTGTCTCCTCCAATCTCCTCCTTAAGAAATTGGATTCAAGCCCGCAACCTCTTGGTCGCGGGCTTTTTTTTTGCCCGTTCGGTCCGGCTTGCCGATTAGCCATGTCGCCGGCATGGGCGGAAGCTTCCCGCTTCTTGGTAAGATGGCGACTGCGGCATCGTTTCCATGTCGGGCGCCGCCTGACGTTTTCAGATTCTTCAATGTCCCAGACACCATCGTCCCAGCCTTTGCCCGAGCGGCCCGATACGCCATGCGTGGCCGTATGTTCCACCACCTTCGACGACGTCTGCCGCGGTTGCGGCCGCACCGTGGATGAGGTGGCGCAATGGGTCTTCATGAACGTGGAAGAACGCGAAGTGGTGTGGCAGCGCATCCTGGCACAGGGCTATCCGCGCCGCAATTACTGAGATCCGGATGCGTTCTTCAGGGCGGGCTGGCCGAAAAAGCCGACGCCCGCACGGCGCAGCATACCGGTCAGCGCGATCAGCGGCAGGCCGGTGAGTGCGGTCGGATCGTCGCTGTGGATGCTTTGCAGGATGGCAATCCCCAGACCTTCATTCTTGGCGCTGCCGGCGCAATCGTAGGGCTGTTCGATGCGCAGGTAGGCATCCAGTTCGACATCGGGCAGATCGCGGAAGCGCACCAGCGTCTGCACGTTGGCGATCTGCGCCGCGTCCGCGGCATCGGCGCGGCGGCTATCCCACAGGCACAGCGCGGTATGGAAGATCACTTCGCGGCCGCGCATGGTCTGCAATTGCTTCAGGGCATTGGCGTGGTTGCCGGGTTTGCCGATCTGCGCGCCGTCCAGCGTGGCCACCTGGTCGGAGCCGATCACCAGTGCAGGCCCCGCCTTGGCGGCGATGGCCGCGGCCTTTTCGCGCGCCAGGCGCAGGGCGGTGGCATCCGGCGTTTCGCCGGGCAGCGGGGTTTCGTCGATGTCCGGCGCCATGGTCTCGAAGGGCAGGCCGAGGCGGCCAAGCAATTCCTTGCGGTAAACCGAACTGGAGCCGAGGATCAGGCGAGGCGTGGCAGTGAGGGCCGGGAGAGTGTCTTGCGGCATGCGATCTTGATCTTGTGGATGGCGCGCAATGGCGGGAATGGCAACATTGCAGTGCAAATTCGCGGGAAAAGACGTTGCGCGGCGACAGCATGCGGAAAAAATCGCGGGAAGCGCGCTAACGCTTTGACTGGTAAGGAATTTTTCTGTTATTATTGCAGGTTTTCCGGATTCTGCTTTGGTTATGAATGCACTTGTGATCGACGCGTTCGAGTTCTGCAGGCTGAAACAGCAGGCCCAGGGCGAGATTCCGGTTGCTGAATTAGGTCGTCTGGCGCAAGAGACGGTTGACCGTTCCGGCACGATTTCCTGGGCCCTGTCCGGCGATATCGACAAGCTGGGGCATGCTCAACTCAGTCTGGCAGTGTCGGGTGCGGTTAATCTGATCTGTCAGCGTTGCCTGACGGCATTGAGTTTCGAGATTGATTCGAAGTCGCTGCTGGTTTTGGCAAAAGATGAGGCGCAGGCCGATGCGATCGAGGAGCTGCTCGATGATGACGAGATCGATGTCATTGTCGGTACAGCGGCGTTCGATGTGATCAACCTGATCGAGGACGATGCGTTGCTGGCCTTGCCGGTGGCGCCCAAGCATCAAGCTTGTCCTGGTGATGGCGTGGCGGCCGAGGCCAAAAGTGCTGAACGGGCTTCCCCGTTTGAGGTACTGAAGAAGTTGAAGCAGTAATTGTTTGGGGATGTCTGGCAAGCGCCGGGCAGCGGCACACGGGATTGTTCGGAAACCTGAATCCGGTGTGTTAAAATTTTCAATCTTAAGGTTTAGGAGTAATCATGGCCGTTCAACAGAACAAAAAGACCCCGTCGAAGCGCGGTATGCATCGTGCACACGACTTTCTGACTGCACCCCCGCTGGCTGTCGAGCCGACGACCGGTGAAACCCACCTGCGTCACCACATCAGCCCGAACGGTTTCTACCGTGGTCGCAAAGTGCTGAAGACCAAGAACGACGAGTAATCTCTTTATTGAGCTTGCTGTTTTTGGAGAAAAGCGGCGCAATGAGCTTCTGTTTCAGGAGGTTCATTTTGCGCCGCTTTTTTATGTCCGCGAAATTCCTTTTCGCGGGCGTGCCTGCCTGCTTGCCTGGACGTCAATGGCATTTGCTGCGTCCGCTGGATGAGCGCGCCGTTTTCAATGGTGCTCAAACTGCCTCATAATGTGGGCTGGCAAGGCTCTGAATCAAATCGATGACCATCAAAATTTCAATCGACTGCATGGGTGGCGATCATGGCCCGTCAGTCACTCTCCCGGCCGCTGCCTCTTTCCTACGTCGCCAATCCGATGCGGAGCTGATCCTGGTTGGTCAGGAAAGCGTCTTGCAACCGCTGCTGAAAAAGTACAGGCTGGCCGGCGAGCCGCGCGTGCGCATCCAGAACGCCTCGGAAGTGGTCACCATGGACGATCCGATCGAGGTCGCTCTGCGCCGCAAGAAGGATTCGTCCCTGCGGGTGGCCGTCACCCTGGTCAAGGATGGCCAGGCGCAGGCCGCGGTATCGGCCGGCAATACCGGCGCCCTGATGGCCGTGTCGCGCTACGTGCTGAAAACCCTGCCCGGTGTTGATCGCCCAGCCATCTGCACCATTCTCCCCAACCAGAAGGATGGTCCCACCTACATGCTCGACCTCGGCGCCAACGTCGATTGCGAGCCCCAGCATTTACACCAATTTGCATTGATGGGCTCGGCCCTGGTCGCGGTGATGGAAGGCAAGGCCAAGCCCACCGTCGGCCTGCTCAACGTGGGCGAGGAAGACATCAAGGGCAACGAACTGGTCAAGGAAACCGCCGGCCTGCTGCGCGCCGACCACGAGAAGGGTATCCTCAACTTCTACGGCAACGTGGAAGGCAACGATATCTTCGAGGGCACCACCGATCTGGTGGTGTGCGACGGTTTCGTCGGCAACGTGACGCTGAAGGCCTCCGAAGGGCTGGGGCGTTTCGTCAAGATCGTGCTCACCACCGAATTCAAGAAGGGATTCATCAACAAGCTGGGCGCCTTGATCGCCTACGGCGCCATCAAGGCGCTATCGCGCCGGCTTAATCCTTCCCGTTACAATGGCGCAAGTCTGCTGGGTCTCAAGGGCCTGGTGTTCAAGAGCCATGGCGGCGCCGACGTGTATGCCTTTGAATGGGCGATCCGTCGCGCGTATGATGCCGCCAAATACGACGTGCTCGCGCGCATCGGCGCGACCATGGCGGAACTGATGCCCCAGGGACAGGGGCGCACGGCCGAGGCGGCCGTCGCGGCTGAAGAGCCGGCGGCGCAAGCTTCGCTGCAACAACCGAACTAACAGAGCAAAAAGACGGTATGACCATTTACAGCAAAATCGTCGGCACCGGCAGCTATCTGCCCGCCAAGCGCGTGACCAATCATGAGTTGGCCGCGCAACTGGCCGAGCAGGGCATCGAGACGTCGGACGAATGGATCTTCACGCGCAGCGGCATCTCCGCACGCCATTACGCCGAGCCGGCGCAGCTCTCCAGCGACCTGGCCTTGATCGCCGCGCAACGCGCGCTGGAAGCAGCCGGCATGCAGCCCGGCGACATCGACATGATCATCATGGCGACCTCGACCCCGGATCACCTGGGTGGCTTCCCCAGCACGGCCTGCGTGCTGCAGCGCAAGCTCGGCATCACCAATGGCGCGCCGGCGATGGATGTGCAGGCGGTGTGCAGCGGCTTCGTGTATGCGATGTCGGTGGCCGACAGTTTCATCAAGTCCGGCGCCCACAAGAACGTGCTGGTGATCGGCGCGGAAGTGTTCTCGCGCATTCTGGATTTCAAGGATCGCACCACCTGTGTGCTGTTCGGCGACGGCGCCGGCGCCATCGTGATGAGCGCGTCGAATGAGCCGGGCGTGCTGGCCAGCAAGCTGCACGCCGACGGCAGCCACGGCCACATCCTGTGCGTGCCGGGCAGCGTCGATAACGGTGCGGTGGCCGGCAGTGCATATCTGTACATGGACGGCCCGGCGGTGTTCAAGCTGGCGGTGTCGGTGCTGGACAAGGTCGCGCGTGAAGCGCTGGAAGCGGCGAAGGTCGATGCCGCCGAGATTGACTGGCTGATCCCGCACCAGGCCAATATCCGCATCATGCAGGGAACGGCCAAGAAGCTCGGCCTGCCGCTGGAAAAGATGGTGGTCACCGTCAACGACCACGGCAATACCTCGGCCGCCTCGATTCCCTTGGCGCTGGACCAGGCGGTGCGCGATGGTCGCGTCAGGCCCGGCCATACCGTCATGATGGAAGGCGTGGGCGGCGGCTTCACCTGGGGCGCCGTGCTCGTGCGCATGTAAGGCTGGACGGCGCCGGCGGCTTGCCGCCGCGCGGCCGTTTCGAATTTTCATCCAACCTCAATCAACTCCAAGCATGACAACATTTGCTTTTGTTTTCCCGGGCCAGGGTTCGCAGGCGATCGGGATGCTCAATGGCTTCGCCGGCAATGACGTGGTTCGCCAGACCGTTGCCGAAGCTTCCGATGCGCTGCAATTCGACCTCGGCAAGCTGATCGCCGAAGGGCCCAAGGAAGACCTGGACCTGACCACCAACACCCAGCCGGTCATGCTGACCGCCGCCGTGGCGTTCTACCGCGCCTGGCTGGCCGCCGGCGGCAAGGCGCCGGCGCTGGTCGCGGGCCACAGCCTGGGCGAGTATTCGGCGCTGGTCGCGGCCGGCGTGATCCAGTTCAAGGATGCGGTGCCGATGGTGCGCTTCCGCGCCCAGGCCATGCAGGAAGCGGTGCCGGTCGGGCAGGGCGGCATGGCCGCCATCCTCGGCCTGTCCGACGACGACGTGCGCGCCGCGTGCGCCGAAGCCGCCCAGGCCGACGTGGTCGAGGCCGTCAATTTCAATGCGCCGGCGCAAGTCGTGATCGCCGGCCACAAGGATGCCGTGACCCGCGCCTGCGAGATCGCCAAGGCCAAGGGCGCCAAGCGCGCGCTGCCGCTGCCGGTGTCGGCGCCGTTCCACTCGTCGCTGCTCAAGCCGGCGTCGGATCGCCTGCAGGCCTATCTGGCCAACGTCGCTTTCGCCGCGCCGCAGATCCCGCTGATCAACAACGTCGATGTGGCGGTGACCGCCGATCCGGCCGCCATCAAGGATGCGCTGGTGCGTCAGGCCGCCAGCCCGGTGCGTTGGGTCGAGACGGTGCAGAAGATGGCCGCCGAAGGCGTGACCCATCTGGTCGAATGCGGTCCGGGCAAGGTGCTGACCGGCCTGACCAAGCGTATCAACGGCGAACTGGCTGGCGAAGCCATCGTCGATCAGGAATCTCTGGATAAAGTATTGGAGCTGTTCAAGTGAGTGCGCAGAATCTGCAAGGACAAGTGGCGCTGGTGACCGGCGCGTCGCGCGGCATCGGTCGCGCCATCGCAATCGAGCTGGCGAAGCAGGGTGCCAAGGTGGTCGGGACGGCGACCTCGGAAGCCGGCGCCGCCGCCATTTCCGAGTATCTTGCCGCGCTGCAGCCGGAATGCGGCAAGGGCGTGGTGCTGAACGTGAATGACGCCGAAGCCTGCGGTGCGGTGGTCGAGCAGGTGCAGAAGGACTTCGGTTCGCTCTCCATCCTGGTCAACAACGCCGGCATCACGCAAGACCAACTGGCCATGCGCATGAAGGACGAGGAGTGGGACAGCGTCATCGCCACCAACCTGACCGCCGTCGGCCGCCTGTCGCGCGCCGTGTTGCGCGGCATGATGAAGGCGCGCCACGGCCGCATCATCAACATCACCTCGGTGGTGGGCGAGGCCGGCAATCCCGGTCAGATGAACTACGCCGCCGCCAAGGCAGGTGTGGCCGGCATGAGTCGCGCGCTGGCGCGCGAGATCGGCAGCCGCAACATCACCGTCAACTGCGTGGCGCCCGGTTTCATCGACACCGATATGACCAAGGCCTTGAATGAGCAGCAGTCCGCGGCGATCCTGCAGCAGATTCCGCTGGCCCGCCTGGGCGCCGCCGAAGAGATCGCTTATGCGGTAGCTTTCCTGGCATCGTCGCAAGCCGGTTACATCACCGGCACCACCATGAATGTGAACGGTGGCATGTACATGGGTTGAGCATGCCGCGAGGGCTTGATTTAGCGTATTTTGTTTGAAGTTATGCTGGACTTGGCGCAATCTTGCCAAGAATAGTTAAAAGTAAATTTTCCGCGCGCAAACCTGCTAAAATGCGCGCACTTTTGTAACCTATCTATCCTCTGGAGGAACAATATGTCCGATATCGAACAACGCGTTAAGAAGATCGTCGCTGAGCAACTGGGCGTCGCCGAAGCCGACATCAAGAACGAATCGTCGTTCGTGGACGACCTGGGCGCCGACTCGCTGGACACCGTCGAGCTGGTCATGGCCCTGGAAGATGAGTTCGAAATGGAAATCCCCGACGAACAGGCTGAAAAGATCACCACCGTGCAACAGGCGATCGACTACGCCAAGTCGCAAGTCAAGGCCTGATACGGGCTTTGATCAAAGTTTCAGGAGAATTGCTTGAGCCGCACTCGTGAACGTCGTGTAGTCATCACCGGTCTGGGATGCATCTCGCCTGTCGGCAACAACGTCGCCGATACGTGGAGCGCCATCAAGGAAGGCAAGTCCGGCATCGCCACCGTCACCAAGTTCGACGCTTCGCCTTTCACCACGCATTTTGCCGGTGAGGTGAAGGGCTTCAATATCGAGGATTACATCCCCGCCAAAGAAGCCCGTCACATGGACACCTTCATCCATTTCGGGATGGCCGCGGGTATCCAGGCCATCCAGGACAGTGGTCTGACGGTAACGGATGAGAACGCCGAACGCATCGGCGTGATGATCGGTTCCGGTATCGGCGGCCTGCCGCTGATCGAGGAAACCCACGCCGAACTGACCAACCGCGGCCCGCGCCGCATCAGCCCCTTCTTCATTCCGGCCTCGATCATCAACATGATCTCGGGCAACTTGTCCATCAAGTACGGTCTGAAGGGCCCGAACCTGGCTATCGTGACGGCTTGCACCACCGGCCTGCACTGCATCGGTTCTTCCGCGCGCATGATCATGTACGGCGATGCCGACGTGATGGTGGCCGGCGGCGCCGAATCCAGCGTTTCGCCACTGGGCATCGGCGGCTTCGCTTCGGCGCGCGCGCTGTCCACCCGCAACGATGATCCGGCAACCGCGTCCCGTCCGTGGGACAAGGATCGCGACGGCTTCGTGCTGGGCGAGGGCGCCGGCGTGATGGTGCTCGAAGAGTACGAACACGCCAAGGCCCGCGGCGCCAAGATCTACGCTGAATTGCTGGGCTTCGGCATGAGCGGCGATGCTTACCACATGACCGCGCCGAACCTGGACGGTCCGCGCCGCTGTGTGTTGAACGCGCTGCGCGACGCCGGCGTCAACGGTGACGAAGTGCAGTACCTGAACGCGCACGGCACATCCACTCCGCTGGGTGACAAGAACGAATCCGACGCGATCAAGGCGGCATTCGGCGACCACGCCTACAAGATGGTGGTCAATTCGACCAAGTCGATGACCGGCCACCTGCTGGGCGGTGCCGGCGGCCTGGAAACGGTGTTGACCGTGCTGGCGGTGCACAATCAAGTGTCGCCCCCGACGATGAACATCTTCAACCAGGATCCCGAGTGCGATCTTGATTACTGCGCCAACCAGGCGCGGGACATGAAGATTGATATTGCCGTTAAGAACTCCTTCGGTTTCGGGGGCACCAACGGCACGCTGGTCATCGGCAAGATGTAAAATGTATTGCCCGGCTTCCATGTGGAAGCCGGGTTTGTCGTTTTGATGGCGTCTTATGTCGATAGCAGTCTCTGCGGATATCAAACCTTCCCGCCTGCTTTTGCTGATCATGGGCTTCGCATGTCTTTGCGTGGCCCTGGTCGGCGTTGTCGCTTGCCTGTTGATGCCCGGGCAACTTTCCTGGCTGGCGCGCGGCTCCCTGGCGGTCGTTTGCATTCTTGCAGCAGCTATTGCACTGTTTCAAGTGTTGCGCGGACGCAAGACCGTCTGGCTGCATATCTCCGGCACCGGCCAGATCCGTGTCGTCGAGCACCTGGCGGCGAGCGCGGCCCGCGCCAAGCCGCAGGTCATGAAGGCCGGCCTGGCTCAGCTGCTGGCCGGAACCACTGTCTGGCCCGGCATGCTGTTTCTGCGCTTGCGGCTTGAAAGCGGCAAGACCCGTACCATCCCTATACTTTCGGATTCCGTTTCCGAAGACACCTTCCGCGCGCTCTCCGTGGCGTGCCGCTGGCTGATCAGTCACAATACGGCCAAGGCCAGGATGCTTGAAAAATAAGGTCGGCAGACTTGAAATATTGCCGGGCCGGAAGCATCTGTCTAAGGCAATGACGATAAAACAACACGGCGATAAAAAAACAAGGAACCCGGTTTGACGACAGAACGCGAAATAGACCAGCAGCTTGTTGAACGCGTCCAGCGTGGCGACAAGAAGGCGTTCGAGCTATTGGTAGCCAAGTATCAACGCAAGCTGATGCGCCTTGTGTCGCGGCTCGTGCGCGACCAGGCCGAGGCCGAGGACGTGGTGCAGGAAGCCTTCATCAAGGCTTACCGCGCGCTGCCGCAATTCCGCGGCGATTCGGCCTTTTACACCTGGCTTTATCGCATCGGCATCAACACCGCCAAGAATTATCTGGTCACCCTGGGAAGAAGGGCGCCCACGTCAACTGAAGCAGATGCTGAGGAAGCGGAAACTTTTGACGATGGAGACCATCTGAGGGACATCAACACTCCAGAGTCGATGTTGGCCACCAAGCAAATTGCTCAAACGGTCAACGTGGCGATGGAGGCATTGCCGGAAGAATTACGTACTGCCATCACGTTGCGCGAGATCGAGGGGTTGAGCTACGACGAGATTGCAGATGCGATGAATTGTCCGATCGGCACCGTGCGCAGCCGTATTTTCCGCGCCCGCGAAGCAATTGCCGAGAAGTTGCGTCCGCTGCTGGATACGGCAATGGACAAGCGCTGGTGATGTTGCTGCAAGGCTGTTGATAAAAAGCAAAATAAAAAAGCGGGTATGGAACTAAGATTTTTGCCGGGTGACTGCTTATGGATACCAAAGTAACAACCAAAGAACAGATCTCTGCGCTTGCCGATGGCGAGCTGAGCTCTGAAGAGATGACTATTGCCCTCGCGGCCTTGCGTTCTTCGAAAGAAGACAAGGAAGCCTGGGAGGTCTACCACCAGATCGGCGACGTGCTGCGTTCCGAGGATATGGGCGTCTCCCTGAGCGCCGGTTTCTCGGCGAAGATGAGCGCCTTGCTGGATGCCGAGCCGACGATCGTCGCGCCGCAGGCCGCCCCCGCGGAGGCCGCCAAACAGGCTCCCGCCGAGCAGCCGGCTGCGGCCAATGGTGATCATCGCGCTTCGCGTCCGGTGCGGCTAGCTCGCTTCCTGCTGCCCAGCGCAGCGGCTGCGGCAGCTGCCGTCGCCGCGGTGTTCGTGGCCATGCCGCAGCAAGCGGTGGTGACCGCCGATTCCAAGGCCGCAGCGCCCATGGCCCAGGTCGCCTCGGCGCCGGTGGCCGTGCCGTCGGCGATCTCCACGGTGTCGGGCCAAGCGGCCAATCCGCAGAACGTGACGCAACTGAGCACGCTGGCGCAGCAGGGCGAAGTCAAGCGCGATCCGCGCATCGACGACTACCTGTTTGCCCACCAGCGCTTCTCGCCTTCCTATAGTTCGGCGCAATACGCCCGTTCCGCAGCCTTCTCCGTTGACGCTGATAAATAATATGCGTCAAACGGGGCGTCTGCTAGGCGTACTGTCCTTCCTTTCCGTGTTGTTCGCGCCATCCGCTCAAGCGGCGGATGGCGCGTCCGCATCTTCCGTTCCCGCGAGCGCAGCCCAGACTTCCGCAGCCGTCCAGGCGCAATTGCGCAAGCTGCAGACGGCGGCGCAGCGTCTGAGCTATTCCGGCACCTTCGTCTATCAGCAGGCCAGCCAGATGCGCACGTCGCGCATCACGCACATCCTGTCCGGCAAGAGCGAGCTGGAAAAGCTGGAGGTGCTGGACGGCAAGCCGCGCGAATACATCCGCAACGACGACGATGTTGCCTGCTACATCCCGGATTCCAAGACTGTGCTGGTGGAAAAGCGCGTCACGCGCGATGTCTTTCCTGCCATCCTGGGCGCCAATCCCGACGATCTCGTCCATCACTACACGCTGAGTGCCGGCGCCGACGAGCGGGTAGCCGGACGCGACTGTCAGACCATCGTGCTGGAGCCCAAGGACAAACTGCGCTATGGTTACCGCTTCTGGGCCGACAAGGATTCCGGCTTGCTGCTGCGCGCGCAGACGCTGGATGGGCGCGGTGAGATGGTCGAACAGATTTCCTTCACGCAGATCGAGATCGGTCCCATTGATCGCGCCCGCGTGCGTCCCAGCTATGCTGACACGCATGGCTGGCGCATCGAGAAGGCGGCCATGAGCCCGGTCGATCTGTCTGGTTGGAGCGTCACGCCGCCGCCCGGTTTCCGCAAGGTGCAGGAAGTGCGTCGCATGATTTCCGATACGGCCCCCGCGGGCGCCTCGCCTGCCCAGAACCGCCCGGCCGAGCGCGAGGTGTCGCAGATCGTTTTCTCCGACGGCCTGGCCGCCATCTCGGTCTTCATCGAACCGGGCAGCCAGAACCGTAATGAAGGGGCGATCCAGCAGGGCGCCATGAACATCGTCGGCCGACGGCAGGGGGATTATTGGCTGACCGTGGTGGGTGAAGTGCCGGCGGCCGCGATCCGGCAGGTTTCGAATTCCATTGAGCTGAAATCCAAATAAAAGAGACTGTTGCAATGACTTCCTTGAAGAACACCATCGTCGGCTCGCTGCTGGCAGCTTCCGTTTTCGCTTTGACGCCGGTCGTGCAGGCCGCGCCGCCCGTGGTGTCGCCCACCGTGGCGGCCTTGCCGGACTTCGCCGACATCGTCGAGCGCACCGGCCCGGGCGTGGTCAACATCCGCACCACCGAGCGCGTGCGCCAGGGTGCCCAGGGGCAGGGCGGCATGGACGATCCGGAAATGCAGGAATTCTTCCGCCGCTTCTTCGGCATCCCGGTTCCGCGCCAGCAGCAGCCGGGCACCCCGCGCGGCAACGGCAAGCAGGGCGGCCAGGGCCAGCAGGAAGAAGTGCCGCGCGGCGTGGGGTCGGGCTTCATCATTTCGGCCGATGGTTTCATCATGACCAACGCCCACGTGGTGGAAGGCGCCAGCGATGTCTATGTGACGCTGACCGACAAGCGTGAATTCAAGGCCAAGATCGTCGGCTCAGATACCCGCACCGACGTCGCCGTGCTCAAGATCGACGGCAGCAACCTGCCGCGCCTGACCATGGGCGATTCCGATAAGATCCGCGCCGGCGAATGGGTGCTGGCGATCGGTTCGCCGTTCGGCCTGGAAAATACCGTGACCGCCGGCATCGTGTCGGCCAAGGCGCGCGACACCGGCGACTACCTGCCGCTGATCCAGACCGACGTGGCGGTCAATCCGGGTAATTCGGGCGGTCCGTTGATCAACCTCAAAGGCGAGGTGATCGGCATCAACTCCCAGATCTATAGCCGTTCGGGCGGTTTCATGGGCATCTCGTTCGCGGTGCCCATCGATGAAGCGTTGCGGGTGGCGGATCAACTGAAGGCCAGCGGCCGCGTGACGCGTGGTCGCATCGGCGTGCAGATCGGCGAAGTGACCAAGGACGTGGCCGAATCGCTGGGCCTGGCGCGCGCCCAGGGAGCGCTGGTGCAGCGCGTCGAAGCGGGTGGCCCATCCGAGAAGGCGGGTCTGGAGGCCGGCGACATCATCCTGAAGTACAACGGGGCGCCCATCGAGCGTCCCAGCGATCTGCCGCGCATGGTCGGCGCCACCAAGCCGGGCGCCAAGGCCACCGTCAACATCTGGCGCAAGGGCAGTGCGCGCGACGTGACCGTCACCGTGGTCGAGCTGGAGGCCGACAAGCCGAAGCAGGCCGAAGAGAAGAAGGCCAAGCCCGACAATGCGCCCAACTCGCTGGGCCTGGTCGTCAGCGACCTGTCCGACGCCCAGAAGAAGGAGCTGAAGGTGGATAACGGCGTGCTGGTCGAATCGGCCACCGGCGCAGCGGCCGCAGCCGGCATCCGTCCGGGCGACGTGGTTCAACGCGTCAATGAAGTCGATGTCAAGGACGCCAAGCAGTTCAGCCAGCTGGTCGCCAAGCTGGACGCCAAGAAGCGCGCGGCGGTGCTGGTGCGCCGCGGCGATTCCTCGCAGTTCGTGCCGCTGCGCCCGAACGGCGGCAATTGATGCCGACGGCCCGCCAGCGGGCCGCAACCTGAAGGCTGCGGTTCTTCCGGAACCGCAGCCTTTTTCCATCCGGACGCTTTATCGGGGGGTGATATGCATCAAGAGGGCGATACGTTTCGTTTCGTCATTTATTCGCGCAGCTATTGTCATCTGTGCGACGACCTGCACGATGCCTTGAGGGCCGCGCTGGGCGGAATCGATGCGATGATCGAGATGGTGGATGTCGATGCCGATCCCGCTCTGGTGGCGCAATACGACGAGCTGGTGCCGGTGCTGATGGGGCAGCGCAACGGTGGCCCGCTGATAAGGCTGTGCCATTACTTCCTCGATGCGGAAAAGCTGCGGGCTTTTCTTGCTGGCGAGCAAGTCGAGGCCTGAATCACCCGGATGCGAAACCCGGGGCGCCACGCAGCTTGCCGCTAGCACAACTGCGAAAGCCCGGGCGCAGCACATGCCGCGGCAGCGGGGAGTGGTCCGGACTCCGGAAAATCGGGCTTCCCCCTCTGAAATCCGGTAAAATGCCGGGTCGAATAAGCTGTTGCAAAGGCGCTCGGTTGGGCTCTCCAGCTGCAGAGCGCCTTTTTTCATCGTTTCCAGTCTGTTAATGAACAATATCCGTAATTTCTCGATCATCGCCCACATCGATCACGGCAAGTCCACGCTCGCCGACCGCATTATCCAGTTGTGCGGAGGCTTGTCCAACCGCGAAATGGAAGCGCAGGTGCTGGATTCGATGGATATCGAGCGCGAGCGCGGCATCACCATCAAGGCCCAGACCGCCGCCCTGCAATACAAGGCGAAAGATGGCCAGACCTACAACCTCAACCTGATCGATACTCCAGGCCACGTGGACTTCAGCTATGAAGTCAGCCGTTCGCTGTCCGCCTGCGAAGGCGCACTGCTGGTGGTGGACGCGTCGCAGGGCGTGGAAGCGCAGACCGTGGCCAACTGCTACACCGCGCTGGATCTGGGCGTGGAAGTGGTGCCCGTGCTCAACAAGATCGACCTGCCGTCGGCCGATCCGGACAACGCCAAGAGCGAGATCGAAGAAGTGATCGGCATCGACGCTTCCGATGCCACCCCGTGCTCGGCCAAGACCGGCCTGGGGGTGGAAGACGTGCTGGAGGCCATCGTCGCCAAGGTGCCGGCGCCCAACGGTGACGCGGACGCGCCGCTGCAGGCGTTGATCATCGATTCCTGGTTCGACAACTACGTCGGCGTGGTGATGCTGGTGCGTATCGTCAACGGCACCCTGCGTCCCAAGGACAAGATCCTGTTCATGGCGACCGGCGCCCAGCACCTGACCGAAAGCATCGGCGTGTTCACGCCCAAGTCGCAGTCGCGCGAGGAGCTGACCGCTGGCCAGGTGGGCTTCGTGATCGCCGGCATCAAGGAACTGAAATCCGCCAAGGTGGGCGACACCGTGACCCTGGCCGCGCGCCCGGCGCCGGCGCCGCTGCCGGGCTTCAAGGAAGTGCAGCCGCAGGTGTTCGCCGGCCTGTTCCCGGTGGAAGCCAACCAGTACGACGCGCTGCGCGACTCGCTGGAAAAGCTGAAGCTGAATGACGCCGCGCTGATGTACGAGCCGGAAGTCTCGCAGGCGCTGGGCTTCGGCTTCCGCTGCGGCTTCCTCGGCCTGCTGCACATGGAAATCGTGCAGGAGCGCCTGGAGCGTGAGTTCGACATGGACCTGATCACCACGGCGCCGACCGTGGTGTACGAGGTGCAGCAGCGCGACGGCACCCTGCTGATGGTGGACAACCCGTCGAAGATGCCGGAAGTGTCCAAGATCGAGGAGATCCGCGAACCCATCGTCACCGTCAACCTGTACATGCCGCAGGAATACGTCGGCTCGGTCATCACGCTGTGCACCGCGAAACGCGGCGTCCAGATGAACATGAGCTACCAAGGCAAGCAGGTGCAGCTGACCTATGAAATGCCGATGGCCGAAATCGTGCTGGATTTCTTCGACCGCCTGAAATCGACCTCGCGCGGCTACGCTTCCATGGACTATGAGTTCAAGGAATACCGCGCCGCCGACGTGGTCAAGGTGGACATGCTAATCAACAGCGAGAAGGTCGATGCGCTGGCCATCATCGTGCACCGCGCCGCCGCCCAGCACCGCGGCCGCCAGGTGGCGGCCAAGATGCGCGAGCTGATCCCGCGCCAGATGTTCGACGTGGCCATCCAGGCCGCCATCGGCGCCACCATCATCTCGCGCGAAAACGTCAAGGCGATGCGCAAGAACGTGCTGGCCAAGTGCTACGGCGGCGACATCTCGCGCAAGCGCAAGCTGCTGGAAAAGCAGAAGGCCGGCAAGAAGCGCATGAAGCAGGTCGGCTCGGTGGAAATCCCGCAGGAAGCATTCCTGGCAATCTTACAAGTGGAAGAGAAATAACATGCAGGCTTTGTTGGGCAACTTCGCACTGATTCTGTTCGTCCTGATGCTGGTGACCGGCGTGGTCTGGTTCGCCGACACCTTCTTCCTCTCCAAGCAGCGTCGTGCCCGCGCCGACGCCGCCCTCGCCGAGTTCGACGCCCGCGTGGCGCGCGACAAGGCCGAAGGCATACAGCGTGACGGCGGCATCGCCGTCGGCCGCGCCGACCTGGAAGCCAAGCTGCTCAAGCAACCAGCCTGGATCGAATATTCCGGCAGCTTCTTCCCGGTGATCGCGCTGGTGTTCTTCCTGCGCTCCTTCCTCTATGAGCCGTTCAAGATTCCTTCGAGCTCGATGGTGCCGACGTTGCTGGTGGGCGATCTGATCCTGGTGAACAAATACACTTATGGCATCCGTCTCCCGATCATCAACAAGAAGATCGTGGAAGTGAATCAGCCGCAGCGCGGCGACGTCATGGTGTTCAAGTATCCGAAGGACATGTCGGTCGATTACATCAAGCGTGTTGTTGGCGTGCCTGGTGATAAAATTGTCTATAAAAACAAGCACTTGACGGTAAATGGTGAAGAAATTTCTTATAAACCGCTGCCGGATTATCTGGACGACGAAAATCTGACGTACTATAAGCAATGGCAGGAAAACCTGACCGGCGTCGAGCACAAGATCCTCACCGATGAGCGTGCTCCGAACTTCGTGCCCAATCCGGATGCCTTCCCGCATCACGAGCTGTGCACCTACAACGCCGAAGGCTTTGCCTGCACGGTACCGCCGGGCGAATACTTCATGATGGGCGACAACCGGGACAACAGCCTGGACAGCCGCTACTGGGGCTTCGTGCCGGACCAGAACATTGTCGGCAAGGCATTCTTCGTCTGGATGAACCTTGGCAATTTGAAGCGGATCGGCGGTTTCCAGTAACAGCGCCGCATCTTGGTTAAGAAGTTTCCATTTGGCATCTTTTTGCGTTGTGGAGGCAGACCGGAGCAGTTTTCAGCTTTGCTTTGAACCGATCCCGCTGACTGATCAGGCTGGCAGTTACCCCGACAGGCGCGCCGCTGCGCGCATCGGGAGGGCAGCCTGAATGACGGATGAGAAAATGGATCCTCAACTCTTGCAACATCGGCTAGGCCACAACTTCAAGGACGCTTCTTTGCTGCAGCAGGCCTTGACGCATCGTAGCCATAGCGCCTTGCATAACGAGCGGCTGGAATTCCTCGGCGATTCGGTGCTGAACTGCGTGGTGGCTTCCCTGCTGTTCGAGCGGTACGAGAAAATCGACGAAGGTGACCTCTCGCGCCTGCGCGCCAACCTGGTCAAGCAGCAATCCCTCTACGAAATCGCCCAGCGGCTGGAGCTCTCGCAGTTCCTGCGCCTGGGCGAGGGCGAACTCAAGTCGGGCGGCTTCCGCCGTCCGTCCATCCTGGCCGACACGCTGGAAGCGCTGTTCGGCGCGATCTTCCTGGATTCCGGTTTCGACGCCGCGCGCGACGTGATCCGCGCGCTCTACGTGCCGGTGCTGGAACACGTCGATCCCAGGACGCTGGGCAAGGATGCCAAGACCTTGCTGCAGGAATTCCTGCAGGGGAAAAAGATTCCGCTGCCGCAGTACAACGTCATCGCCACCCATGGCGCGGCCCACAACCAGGAATTCGAGATCGAATGCCTGGTGCCCAAGCTGGACATCCAGGTCTTCGGCACCGGCGGCAGCCGCCGCGCGGGCGAGCAGGCCGCCGCCAAGCTGGCGCTGGAAGCGGTGCAACTGGCGTTGGTCAAGACGCCTTCGGCCGGCCGCAAGCCGCGCGCCCGCACTACGCAGTTGAAGCTGGCCGGCATTGCGACCATCCAGCCGGACGCCCCGGATCAGGAACCGGGCAAGGGTAATCGCCCCGATGCGTCCGACCGCGCCGGCAACGTCAAACCGTTGAAGGCCGAGGTGCGCGCCGAGAAGAGCGATCTGGTGGACAAGGCCGAACGGGCGGAAAAGACGGAGAAGGGCGAGCGCGGCGAGAAGGCCGAGAAAGCCGATAAGATCGACAAGGCCGCGGCAGAGAAAGTCGAACCCAAAAGCGAAACCAGGCAGGAAAAACAGGAAAAAGCCGTGAAAGAGCCTCGCGAACAAAAGGACAGCCGCTCCACGGCTGCCCGCAGCGAAGGCAAAAGCGGTGGCGACCGCGCTGAAGCGGTCGCGGCAGAACCCATATCGGCGGCCCCGGCCGCCTCGCAATCCAGAACAGCATGACAGATTCTCCAATGGCCGGCGGTGCGCCGGCGCAAGAGCCGGGCGATGACTATCGCTGCGGCTACATCGCCATCGTCGGCCGTCCCAACGTCGGCAAATCGACGCTGATGAACGTGCTGGTCGGCGCCAAGGTCAGCATCACCTCGCGCAAGGCGCAGACCACGCGCCACCGCATCACCGGCATCCAGACCATCGGCGACACGCAATACGTCTACGTCGATACCCCGGGCTTCCAGACCCGCCACAGCAATGCGCTGAACAAGACGCTCAACCGCACCGTCACCAATACGCTGACCGCGGCCGACGTGATCCTGTTCGTGATCGAAGCCGGCACCTTCGGCCCGGCCGACAAGCAGGTGCTGGAGCTGCTGCCGGCCAACGTGCCGTGCATCCTGGTGCTGAACAAGGCGGACCGCAACAAGGACAAGACCACGTTGATGCCCTTCGCGCGCGAAGTGGCCTCGCAGCATAATTTCGCCGCCGTGGTGCCGGTCTCGGCCAAACAGCGCTTCCAGCTCGATGCGCTGCAGGAAGAAGTCCGCAAGCTGCTGCCGCACAATCCGCCGATGTTCGACGAAGACGACATCACCGATCGCAGCGAGAAATTCCTGGCGTCGGAAATCGTGCGCGAGAAGGTGTTCCGCTTCGTCGGCGAAGAGCTGCCCTACACCAGCACCGTGCTGATCGAGAAGTTCGAACAGGAAGGCAATCTGCGCCGCGTCTTCGCCGCCATCCTGGTCGAGCGCGATACCCACAAGGCCATGGTGATCGGCCAGAAGGGCGCGCGCCTGAAGGAGATCTCGACCCAGGCGCGGCTGGACATGGAGCGCCTGTTCGGCGGCCCGGTCTATCTGGAGATCTGGGTCAAGGTCAAATCCGGCTGGGCCGACAACGAAGCCGGCCTGCGCGCCTACGGTTACGAGTGACGCGTGACGGCGCGGCCGCAACCGCAGCATTACCTATGGCATTTCGCCGCGCCCCAGACTGACGCGGCACAATGCATTCAGGACGGACATCCATGACTACCGTGCTCTCCGACTCCCAGCTCGCCAGCCAGGCCGACAACGCCGTCGTACCGGTTGCTCCTCTCGCTCCCGCCAGAACGGAAGCGAAGAAGCCGGCGCGCGCGCGCAGCCGCGCCGTGCCGGAAAAGGAACACAAGATACTGGCGCAGCCCGGCTTCGTGCTCCACAGCTATCCCTATAAGGAAACCAGCCTCATCATCGACGTCTTTTCGCGTGACCATGGCCGCGTGGCGCTGGTGGCCAAGGGCGCCAAGCGTCCGCATTCCAAGCTGCGCGGCGCGCTGCAGACCTTCCAGTCGTTGTCGCTGTCGTGGAGCGGCAAGTCCGAGGTGCGCACGCTGACCGATGCCGAATGGGTGGGCGGCCTCCTGCCGCTGGAAAAGTCGGCGCTGCTGTGCGGTTTCTATCTCAATGAGTTGCTGGTCAAGCTGCTGGCGCGCGAAGATGCGCATCCGGCGCTGTTCGACCACTACGTGGCCACGCTCAACAAGTTGGCTCACGGCGAAAACGCGCCCATCGTGCTGCGCCAGTTCGAACGCATCCTGCTCAGGCAGACCGGCGTGGCCGGCAACTGGAGCCATTGCGTGAGCAGCGGCAGGGCGGTGCAGCCGGACGGCATCTATGTCGTCGATCCGGAGCAGGGTACCCGTCCCGAGCGTATCTCCGACCGCGCGCCCAAGGTGTCCGGCAAGACCTTGCTGGACATGGAGCGCGAGGACTACAGCGACCCGACCACCCAGCTGCAGAGCAAATTCCTGATGCGCTATCTGCTGGCCCACCACCTGGGCGGCGCCCAGCTCAATACGCGCCAGATCCTGATCGACCTGATGCAGCTGTGAGGCTGCCATGGCATGTGGTGGCATGCATGGCATGCACGGCCGGCTTGCGCCGCCCGCACGCGCACGCGCCGATGCCGATAAAATGACCGGTCTGCGGCGCCGCCATGCGCGCCGAAGAACAACACCAGAATAACCGACCAACGCGAAGAATCCAGACGCCATGAGTTTCCTGCAGCCCGCCGGCCCGACGATTGAACTGGGCATCAACATCGACCACGTCGCCACCCTGCGCAATGCGCGCGGCACGGCCTATCCGGACCCGGTCAAGGCCGCGCTGGAAGCGGAAGAGGCCGGCGCCGACGTCATCACGCTGCACCTGCGCGAAGACCGCCGCCATATCCGCGATGCCGATGTGAAGGCGATCCGTCCGCTGCTGCAGACGCGCATGAACCTGGAAGCCGCGGTGACGCGCGAAATGATCGATTTCGCCTGTGCCATCAAGCCGCAGGACGTGTGCCTGGTGCCGGAAAAGCGCACTGAGGTGACCACCGAAGGCGGCCTCGACGTGATCGGCCATTTCGCCGATGTACAGGCGGCGATCCGTCAGTTGCAGCAGGAGAACGTGCGCGTGTCCCTGTTCATCGATCCCGACGTGCAGCAGATCAAGGCCGCGGCCGAGTCCGGCGCGCCGGTGATCGAGTTGCATACCGGCCGCTACGCCGACGCCGTCAGCGAAAAGGAACAGCAGGAAGAACTGGAACGCATCCGCGCCAGCGTGCTGGAAGGCGTCAAGCTGGGCCTGAAGGTCAATGCCGGCCACGGCCTGCATTACACCAATGTGCAGGCGATCGCTGCCATCCCGCAGATCGCCGAACTCAACATCGGCCACGCCGTGGTCGCCCATGCGGTATTCGCCGGCTGGCGCAATGCGGTGTCGGAGATGAAGGCGATCATGGTCAAGGCGCGCCTGGACGCCCTGGGCAAGGCGTGAGGCCGCGCGCATGATCTACGGCATCGGCACCGATATCCTCCGGATCCCGCGCGTGGTCGATGCGCTGGGCCGCCACGGCGACCGCTTCGCCGGCAAGATCCTCGGCCCCGAGGAAATGCAGAAATACCTGCGCCGCAAGGCCAAGGTCGAGGCGCGCGGCGTGCGTTTCCTCGCCACCCGCTTTGCCGCCAAGGAAGCCTTCTCCAAGGCCATCGGCATGGGCATGCGCATGCCCATGACCTGGCGCGCCATGCAGGTGCTCAACGACCCCAGCGGCAAGCCCGTGGTGGTGTGCAGCGGCAGCCTGAAGACCTGGATGGAAGAGCAGGGTCTGAGCGCCCAGGTCACCATTACCGACGAAGCCGAATACGCCGTCGCATTTGTCATCGTGGAGAAGAAATGAGTGAAGCCGTGAGGCCGCTGGGCCCGGTCATGCTGGACGTGGTCGGCACTCGCCTGGACGCCGCCGACATCGCCCGCATTCAGCATCCGCTGACCGGCGGCGTGATCCTGTTCGCGCGCAACTATGAAGACCGCGCCCAGCTGGTCGAACTGACCTCCGGTATCCGCAAGGCACGCCCCGGCGTGCTGATCGCGGTGGACCATGAAGGCGGGCGCGTGCAGCGCTTCCGCACCGATGGTTTCACGCGCCTGCCGGCCATGGGCAAGCTGGGTCAGTTGTGGGACAGGGACGTCTTGCAGGCCACCAAGCTGGCCACCGCGACCGGTTTCGTGCTGGCCGCCGAGCTGCGCGCCTGCGGCATCGACCTGTCGTTCACGCCCGTGTTGGATCTGGACTTCGGCGTCTCGACCGTGATCGGCGAGCGCGCCTTCCACCGCGACCCGCGCGTGGTGACGCTGCTGGCCAAGAGCCTGAACCATGGCCTGGCGCTGACGGGCATGGCCAACTGCGGCAAGCATTTCCCCGGCCACGGTTTCGTCGCCGCCGATTCGCACGTGGCGATCCCGGTGGACGAGCGCGAGCTCGACGCCATCCTGGGCGAGGACGCCACCCCCTATGACTGGCTGGGCATGAGCCTGGCGGCCGTGATGCCGGCCCACGTGATCTATCCCAAGGTGGATGAGCAGCCGGCCGGTTTCTCCAAGAAGTGGCTGGGCATGCTGCGCCAGCGCTTCGCCTTCCAGGGAGTGATCTTCAGCGACGACCTCAGCATGCACGGCGCCAGCGTCGCCGGCAGCGCGCTGGATGCGGCGCAGGCCGCACTCGACGCAGGCTGCGACGTGGCCCTGATCTGCAATTCGCCGGACAAGGCCGACCAGATCCTGGCTGGCCTGCAAGGCGGCACCGACGCCGCATCGGCCGCGCGCCGCGCGGCGCTGGTGCAGACCGCGCCGGCGCTGGATTGGGATGCGTTGCAGGCCGATCCCCGTTATCTGGCCGCGCGCGAGCTGGTGCTGTCGCTCTAAGCCGGTTCCGTTTTTCCAGCCGCCGCCATGTCCGAACCCACCGATACCCTGCAGCCCGACCCGCGCGACCTCGTGCTGGAGACGGTGGCGCGGCTGCCCCACCTGCCGGGCGTCTATCGCTATTTCGACGTGGAAGACAACGTGCTCTACGTCGGCAAGGCGCGCGACCTCAAGAAGCGCGTCTCCAGCTATTTCCAGAAGACCCTGACCAGCCCGCGCATCGCCATGATGGTGGAGCGCATCGCGCGCCTGGAAACCACGGTCACGCGCAGCGAGGCCGAGGCGCTGCTGCTGGAAAACAACCTGATCAAGACCCTGCGTCCGCGCTTCAATATCCTGTTTCGCGACGACAAGTCCTATCCCTATCTGAAGATCACCGGCCATGCCTTTCCGCGCATGGCCTACTACCGCGGCGCGGTGGACAAGCGCAACCAGTACTTCGGGCCGTTCCCCAACGCAGGCGCGGTGAAGGAGTCGATCCAGATCCTGCAGAAGGTATTCCTGCTGCGTACCTGCGAAGACACCGTCTTCACCAACCGCACCCGGCCTTGCCTGCTGCACCAGATCCATCGCTGCAGCGGTCCGTGCGTGAAGCTGATCAGCACCGAGGATTACGCGATCGACGTCGAAAATGCGTCCAAATTCCTGCGCGGCCGCCAAAGCGAAGTGATGGAAGCGCTGGAGACCAAGATGCACGCCTTCGCGGCCGATCTCAAGTTCGAGCAGGCGGCGGCGGTGCGCGACCAGATCGGTTCGCTCTCCAGCGTGCTGCACCAGCAGAGCATGGAGACGGTGAGCGACGCCGACATCGATATCATCGCCGTGGTGGTGCAGGGCGGCCGTGCCTGCGTCAACCTGGCCATGGTGCGCGGCGGCCGCCATCTGGGCGACCGCGCGTATTTCCCCACGCACGTGGACGACGCGCTGACGGCAGGAGAAGACGGCGCCGACGGCAGCATCGAGATCGAGGTGCTCAAGGCCTTCTTGGCGCAGCACTACATCGACAAATTCATTCCCTCGGCGCTGATCGTCAACACCGAGTTCGACGATCCGGCGCTGATGATGGCGTTGATGGAGCAGTGCGGCCACCGCATCACGCTGACCTTCCAGCCGCAAGGCCAGCGCCGCCAGTGGCTGGAGATGGCCGACAAGGGCGCCGAGCTGTCGCTGGCCCGGTTGCTGTCCGAGCAGGGATCGCAGCAGGCGCGCACGCGCGCGCTGGCCGAGGTGCTGGAGCTGGAGAGCGAGGATCTGGAAAACCTGCGCGCCGAATGCTTCGACATCAGCCATACCCAGGGTGAAGCGACCCAGGCGTCGTGCGTGGTGTTCCACCATCATGCGATGCAGAACGGCGAATACCGCCGCTATAACATCAACGACATCACCCCCGGCGACGATTACGCCGCCATGCGCCAGGTGCTGATGCGTCGCTATGAAAAGGTCGCCAACGGCGAGGGCGTGATGCCGGACATCGTGCTCATCGACGGCGGCAAGGGGCAAGTGGAGATGGCGCGCCAGGTGCTGACCGAGCTGGGCCTGGATATCAGCCTGATCGTCGGCGTGGCCAAGGGGGAAGGGCGCAAGGTCGGTCTGGAAACCCTGGTGTTCGCCGACGGCCGCATGCCCAAGGAGCTGGGTAAGGAATCGGCGGCGCTGATGCTGATCGCCCAGATCCGCGACGAGGCCCACCGCTTCGCCATCACCGGCATGCGCGCCAAGCGTGCCAAGGCGCGTCAGAGTTCGCGTCTGGAAGAGATCGAAGGCGTCGGCGCCAAGCGTCGCCAGCGGCTGCTGGCGCGTTTCGGCGGCTTGCGCGGGGTGGCCGATGCCAGCGTGGACGAGCTGGCCTCGGTGGATGGCATTTCGCGCCAGTTGGCCGAGGAAATCTACCGCCAGTTGCACTGAGCGCGGCCTGGTACGTAAAGGCAGGCGCAGGCCGGGGCGACTCTGCTACTATTCGTTAAATTTTTTTTGTGTACGCCGCTTCAACCCAACAAGACGTATGCCTTTCAACTTTCCCATTCTGCTGACCTGGCTGCGGGTGGCACTGATTCCGCTGGTGGTCGGCGTGTTTTACCTTCCGGAAATCGGCCTGAACCGTTTCGAGCAAGGTATCGCCTCCACCATCGTCTTCATCGTTGCCGCACTGACCGACTGGTTCGACGGCTTCCTGGCGCGCCGCTGGAACCAGACCTCGGCCTTCGGCGCTTTCCTCGACCCAGTGGCCGACAAGCTGATGGTGACGGGCGCCTTGCTGGTGCTGGTGCATCTGGGGCGCGTGCATCCGGTGATCGCCTTCATCATCATCGGCCGCGAGATTGCCATCTCGGCGCTGCGCGAATGGATGGCGCAGATCGGCGCCTCCAAGTCGGTGGCGGTCAGTTCGCTGGGCAAGATCAAGACCACCGCGCAGATGATCGCCATTCCCATGCTGCTCTACTACGACACGCTCATGGGCCTGGTCGATACGCGCCTGTGGGGCACCATCCTGCTGTTCATCGCGGCGATCCTGACGGTGTGGTCGATGCTGTACTACCTGCGCAAGGCGATGCCGCTGATCAAGAAGGTGCAGGAGAACGGTTGAGTGCAAGAAAATATTAATTGATAGTTGACAAGTTCTGGCCACGGTTTATAATAGAGTTCTGTTGTCGATGCGGGAGTAGCTCAGTTGGTAGAGCGATACCTTGCCAAGGTATAGGTCGAGAGTTCGAGACTCTTCTCCCGCTCCAGGTTACTTGGAAAAAAGGAAGCCTAACAAAGCTTCCTTTTTTTATTGTATGAGGCGCGCGCACGTCAACGATGTGGTCGCAACCCCGGTTGGATCAGTCGAAAGATGTTTGCAAACAACACGCGTTTTAGGTAGTATGCGTGTCCCCAAGGCGGGGTAGCAAAGTGGTTATGCAGCGGCCTGCAAAGCCGTCTACGCCGGTTCGATCCCGACCCCCGCCTCCAAAAAAACTCCCTGCGGGAGTAGCTCAGTTGGTAGAGCGATACCTTGCCAAGGTATAGGTCGAGAGTTCGAGACTCTTCTCCCGCTCCAAATTGAAAGAGGAAGCCCAAGGGCTTCCTCTTTTCATTTCCGCCTCCGGTTTTCATTTCCGCCTCGGTTTTTTTGTTCCCGTCTTCGTTTTTACCTGCGTTTTACCTCCGTTTTCGTCCCGATTTTCGTCCCGATTTTCGTCCCGATTTTCGTCCCCATTTTTCCCTCGTTTTTCTTCCAGGCTCGGCCGTTGGCAAGGTTCACCAGCTCGCAAGTGTAATGACCCAGCGAAACCTGCTCACCTCAAGCAGCTAAAGCAAACGCCTCAGCTGGTGTCTTCATGCCCAGCGCCTGATGCGGCCGGCGGTGGTTATAAAAGCCGATCCAGTCACCAATGATGCG
>WNDX01000034.1 GCA_009914615.1 Herbaspirillum frisingense | reverse complement strand
CCACGCTTCCAAATTTTCATGCCGAAATCGGCTGGGTTGCGGAGACGATTTCCGCAAGTTGCGGAGATTGTCGCCTGACATCCAATAGAATCAACGCCTTACGGAGGCTTGCAGCGGCTTTCAAGACTGCTGGTTTAAACCGCTCACCCAAACCTCCTTGATCGGCGGATGCCTGCAGGACAGGCATCGCGAGGGGCGCATTATACATCACTTGCCTGGCGCCCAACTCTTTCTCCGGTGAAAGCCTTCAGAAGGTGCCCGGATAGGCGCCGCCGTCCATCAGCAGGTTTTGCCCGGTGATGAAGCCCGCTTGCGCGCTGCAGAGGTAGGCGCAGGCGTCGCCGAATTCGGGGGGAGATCCGAAGCGGCCGGAGGGGTTTTGCTTGCGGCGTTCGGCGAGGACGTCGTCCACGCTGCGGCCGCTGTCTTGCGCCGCGCCGACGGCGGTGGCGCGCAGGCGGTCGGTTTCGAAGGGGCCGGGGAGGAGGTTGTTGATGGTGACGTTGTGCGCCACGGTCTTGCGCGAGAGGCCGGCGACGAAGCCGGTCAGGCCGGAGCGGGCGCCGTTGGAGAGGCCGAGGATGTCGATCGGGGCGCGCACGGCGCTGGAGGTGATGTTGACGATGCGGCCGAAGCGGCGTGCGATCATGCCGTCCACCGTGGCCTTGATGAGCTCGATCGGGGTCAGCATGTTGGCGTCCACGGCGGCGATCCAGTCGTCGCGCGACCAGTCGCGGAAGTCGCCGGGCTTGGGGCCGCCGGCGTTGGTGACCAGGATGTCCGGGCTGGGACAGGCGGCCAGCGCCAGCGCGCGGCCTTCCGGGGTGGTGATGTCGCAGGCGACCGTGGTGATGACGGCGCCGGTCGCGGCGACTTCGGCGCGGATCTCGGCGGCGGCCGCTTCCAGCGCTTCCTGGCCGCGCGCCAGCATGGTGACCGAGACGCCTTCGCGCGCCAGCGAGAGTGCGCAGGCGCGGCCCAGGCCCTTGCTCGATGCGCACACCAGTGCGGTTTTACCCTTGAGTCCTAAATCCATTTTTCTGCTTCCTTTGCATGAGGTGGGTTGGCGGTTCGTGGACACCGCTTGTTGTTGGTTGCTGCGTCATGCATGCCATTGCACTACCGGAGATCTGCCTTGCGCGCCGCGCCGGCACTGCCCTTGCTTATGACAGCAGGGGTGGGCTGCGCTACACTGATGGGTTTCGTGGGCGCGGGCGCCGGGACGCCCGCTGGGCCTACTTTTTGACCACCATGTAGACAGCCAGCGCGATGATGGCGACTACGCCCATTTCCAAGGCGAACACGATGGCGCCGCTCATGCCAGTCTCCTTTTTTGATGTGAACGCCGCACGGGCAAGCCGCGTGGCAGACGCATAACTTTACACCGATGATGGATTCTTTGTTTTTGTCCAGCCTGCTCAACTTCCTGTTGGGCGGCCTGCTGGGGGCGATGGGGGGCTTGTTCGGGATCGGCGGCGGGCTGATTGCCATCCCGGTGCTCGGCTATCTCTACGGCATGGATCAGCAATTGGCGCAGGGTACTTCGCTGGTGATGATCGTGCCCAACGTGGTGATTGCGTTCTGGCGTTACAAGCAGCGCAACAAGATCGAGTGGAGCTCGGCGGCGATGATGTGCGTGCCGGCGGTGATCACGACTTACTTCTCGGCGCGCGTGGCGACCAGCATCAATGCGCGCAGCCTGCATTTCTGTTTCGCGGCCTTCATGGGACTGCTGGCACTGTATTACTTGTGGACGCTGTTGCGCAAGAAGCAGACCACGCAGACTTCCATCGTGCTGCCGCGCAGATACATTGTCGGCGTCGGGATGTCGGCCGGCGCTTCGGCGGGATTCTTCAGCGTGGGTGGGGCGATTGTCGCGGTGCCGATGCTGACGGCATTCTTTGGGGTGACGCAGACCGCAGCACAGGGGCTGGGTCTGGCGATGGTGACGCCGGGGACACTGGTGGCGTTGTGGACCTATGCCAGCGCGGGGCACGTCAACTGGACAGTGGGGATTCCCATGGCACTGGGCGGCGTGCTCAGCATTTCCTGGGGCGTGGCGCTGGCGCACCATTTGCCGGAGCGGCGCTTGCGGATTCTGTTTTGCGGGGCGCTGTTGCTGCTGTCGTTGTGGATGATGATCGAGGGGTGATCTATCGCTGGTCGGTACGCGGGGGCCTGGTATCAGTGTCGAGGTTCGCTGCGGACGACGCCGGGTTTCGGCCTTCGTCGGAACCACACTGAGGATGTGGGAAATACCGCAGCGCGCACGCGTTACTTCGCAGCCAGGGCTGCGATAGGGGCTGAAAAGGTGGTGGACATTCGAACGGTTCTCGGTACCGTCATTGCACGCCTGAACTACCCACTCTCAGTCGTTCCGGCGAAGGCCGGAACCCGGTGTCGTTTATCATGCATCAGCATCCGCCCTCAGACCTCAGCCCTCAGACCTCAGCCCTCAGCCCTCAGCCCTCAGCCCTCAGCCATCAGCCCTCAGCCCTCAGCCCTCAGCCATCAGCCATCAGCCATCAGCCATCAGCCATCAGCCATCAGCCATCAGCCATCCGGCATGCTTCAGCGACTTCGCTAAGTCGGTCGCTCCACGCGCCATCAGGCGCTTTTCTTTTCCCTTGCATTTTTCTTCGTCACGGCCTCCGCCAGCACGCTGACCTTGCTTTCGTCGGCCGCCGGCAGCGCCATCTGTTCGCGGATGAAATCGACCAGGTTGCGCGCGTGCGGCGATAGCGTGTCGATGTCCTGGAACACCATGCTGCGCTCGCGCACGCTCCATGGATCGCTCAATTTCACGATCGCCAATTGCATTGTCTGCTGATGCCGCTGCGCCGCCGATAGCGGGACGATGCCGATGCCGACGTTGGTTTCTATCATGCGGCACATGGCTTCGAAGCTGCGCACCTGGATGCGCAGCTTGAGGCGCTGGCCGTTTTCCGAGACGATCTTGTTCAGGAAGTGATGCAGCGTGCTGCCTTCGTGCAGGCCGACGTGTTCGTACTCCAGCGTATCGATGAAGGGCAGGTGGGCGGCGCCTGCCAGGGGATGTTCCAGCGCGGTGGCCAGCACCAGGCGGTCGGTCGAGAAGTTGAGGATTTCCAGGCCGTCGCCTTGCACGGGCCCGGCCACGATGCCGATGTCGGCGGTGCCTTCCTGGATGCCGCGCATGATGTCGTGGTTCAGGCGTTCTTCCAGCGCCACGTTGACCTGCGGGTGCAGGGCCAGGAACTTGCCCAGGATCTCCGGCATGAATTCGGTCACGGCGGTGGTGTTGGCGAAGATGCGGATGTAGCCCTTGATGCCGTTGTTGTACTGCTGCATGTCGCTCTTCAAATGTTCGACCTGCTGCATGAAAAGCTGCGCGTGGTGCAGCAGCGTCTGGCCGGCGGGCGTCAGCTGCACGCCTTTGCTTTCGCGATACAACAGGCGCGTGCCGAAGCGTGTTTCCAGTTCCTTGATGCGGTTGCTGGTGGCGGCCAGCGACAGGTTCATGCGCTCGGCGCTGCGGGTGAGGCTGTTGAGTTCGGCGATGAGGATGAAAAGCCGCAGGTCGGTGAGGTCGAAGAGCATGGCGTGGTCCGGATGAGGATGGCGTGAAGCGGAGAGGGCGGCGTCCCGTGTCGCGCAACGCAGGATGCGCGTGCTGCATGGCGCGGACATCCTGCGCGGGGCCGTCTCCTGATGGGCATTCATGTTACGCCGATTTTTTCTTCCGCACCCGGGCTTTGCTTGCTGCGCTGCCACATGGCCGACACGTTCCGGTGCGCGGAACGATGGCGCCTGACTTCACTCCTGCCAAAGCCCCCCTTCCAAAAATACAGATTGTCCCGCAAGCAATGCGGGCACAGACTTGCCTCCATTCAAATCGACAAGAATCCAGAGGAGCCCATGTCGAATTCCGATCTCGACCTGACCATGCTGCGGCAATGGGTGGACAAGAGCGAAACCCACGAAGACCATATCAATCCCGCCTTCGCCGCGGCGCTGGCCGCCACCATCGACGGGCCGCGCAGGCCAGGGGCGGGCGATGCCTTGCCGCCGTTGTGGCACTGGATCTATTTCTGGACCGTCTGTCCGCAATCCGAAGTCGGCGCCGATGGCCACCCCAAGCGCGGCGGTTTCTTGCCGCCAGTGCCGCTGCCGCGCCGTATGTGGGCCGGCGGCCGCCTGCGTTTCGAGACGCCGCTGCCCATCGGCGCGGCCGCGCACAAGACCTCGCGCATCGCCAGCGTCGATGTGAAGCATGGCCGTACCGGCGCGCTGGCCTTCGTCACCGTGCAGCATACGATCGGTCACGGCGGCCGGGCTTGCATCGTCGAGGAGCATGACATCGTGTACCGCGAGATGCCGCAGCCCGGCGCCGCGCCGGTCGCGCCCAAGGTAGCCCCGGCCGATGCGCAGTGGAGACGTCGCGTGGATCCCGATCCGGTGCTGCTGTTCCGTTATTCCGCGCTGACCTTCAATGGTCACCGCATCCACTATGACCGCAGCTATGTCACCGGCGTCGAAGGCTATCCCGGCCTGATCGTGCACGGCCCGCTGATCGCTACGTTGCTGGCCGATCTGTTGGCGCGCGAGATGCCGCAGGCGGTGCTGCGCGAATTCAATTTCCGTGCGGTCGGCAGCCTGTTCGATACCGAAGGTTTCGAGCTGTGCGGCAAGCTGGCGGCCGATGGCAAGTCGGCTGAACTGTGGGCGCAGAACCTGCGCGGCGAACTGGCCATGCAAGCCGAGGCCATCCTCGGCTGAACGGTTTTCCCATTCATCATTTACTAATATTTTCGGAGACCCAACATGTCGTATCAGGCGCCCAATGACGCTTATGGCGATCTGCGCGATGCAGTGCGCGATCTATGCAATACCTTCCCCGCAGAGTACTGGCGCAAGGTCGATGAGGCGCGCGGCTATCCCGAGGACTTCGTCGAGGCGCTGACCAAGGCCGGCTGGCTGGCGGCGCTGATCCCGCAGGAGTACGGCGGTTCCGGCCTGGGCCTGACCGAGGCTTCGGTCATCATGGAAGAGATTAATCGCACCGGCGGCAATTCCGGCGCTTGCCATGGCCAGATGTACAACATGGGCACGCTGCTGCGTCACGGCTCGGAACAGCAGAAGCAGCTTTACCTGCCCAGGATCGCCACCGGCGAGCTGCGCCTGCAATCCATGGGCGTGACCGAGCCCACCACCGGCACCGATACCACCAAGATCAAGACCGTCGCGGTGAAGAAGGGCGACCGCTACGTGGTCAACGGCCAGAAGGTGTGGATCTCGCGCATCCAGCACTCCGACCTGATGATCCTGCTGGCGCGCACCACGCCGCTGGATCAGCTCAAGAAGAAGTCGGAAGGCATGTCGATCTTCATCGTCGATCTGAAGGAAGCGATCGGTCGTGGCATGGAAGTGCGCCCTATCCTGAACATGGTCAATCACGAGACCAACGAGCTGTTCTTCGACAACCTGGAAATCCCGGCCGAGAACCTGATCGGCGAGGAAGGCAAGGGCTTCAAGTACATCCTCGACGGCCTCAACGCCGAGCGCACGCTGATTGCCGCGGAGTGCATCGGCGACGGCTACTGGTTCATTGACAAGGCCGCGGCCTACGCCAAGGAACGCGTGGTGTTCGACCGCCCGATCGGCATGAACCAGGGCGTGCAATTTCCCATCGCGGACAGCTTCATCGAATTGGAAGCCGCCAACCTGATGCGCTACAAGGCTTGCGAACTGTTCGACGCGCACCAGCCCTGCGGCGCCCAGGCCAACATGGCCAAGTTCCTGGCGGCCAAGGCGTCGTGGGAAGCGGCCAACGTCTGTCTCCAGACGCACGGGGGCTTCGGCTTCGCCTGCGAATACGACGTCGAGCGCAAGTTCCGCGAGACCCGCCTGTACCAGGTGGCGCCGATCTCGACCAACCTGATCTATTCCTACGTGGCCGAGCACATCCTCGGCCTGCCGCGTTCCTTCTGAACCGGCGCATCACAACAAGGAGACGCCCGTGAGTTCGATCAGCCAGACCACCGATTCGCCATCCCGCACCTTGGCTGCTTTCCTGGCCGGCCTGCGCTACCAGGACATCCCGCCGGCGGTGATTGCCCGCGCCGAAGACCTGTTCCTCGACTGGTTCGCCTCGGCGCTGGCCGGCAAGGGCGCGCGCCAGATCGAGATCATCGAGCGCTACGCCGACACCATGGGGCCGAAGGAAGGGCCAGCCACCATCCTGACCAGCCGCAAATCGACCTCGCCGTACTTCGCGGCGCTGGTCAACGGCGCGTCCTCGCATCTGGTGGAACAGGACGATGTGCACAATGGTTCAGTGTTCCATCCGGCGGCCGTGGTGTTTCCGGCGGTGCTGGCGGCAGCGCAGGATTTCGGCAAATCGGGCGCCGATCTGCTGGTGGCGGCGGTGGCCGGCTATGAGGCGGGTATCCGCATCGGTGAGTTCCTCGGCCGCTCGCACTATCGCGTGTTCCATACCACCGGCACGGTCGGCACGCTGGCGGCCGCGGTGGCGGTGGGCAAGCTGATGGACTTCGATACCGCCCAGTTCCTGCACGCGCTGGGTTCGGCCGGGACGCAGGCGGCCGGTCTCTGGGAGTTCCTGCGCGACGCCGCCGATTCCAAGCAACTGCATACCGGCAAGGCCGCGGCCGATGGCTTGCTGGCGGCCTATCTGACGCGCGATGGCTTCACCGGTGCGCAACGCATCCTGGAAGGCGCGCAGGGGATGGCGGCGGGCATGTCGTCCGATGCCGACCCGGCCAAGCTGACCGATGGCCTGGGCACCCGCTGGGCCACGGCGGAGACCTCGTTCAAGTTCCACGCCTCCTGCCGCCACACGCATCCGGCGGCCGATGCCTTGCAAGTACTGATGCAGCGCGAAGGCTTGCGCCACGACCAGATCGCGGCGGTCAACACGCGCGTGCACCAGGGCGCCATCGATGTGCTGGGGCCGGTGATCGATCCGCAGACGGTGCACCAGGCCAAGTTCTCGATGGGCACGGTGCTGGGCCTGATCGCCGTGCACCAGCAGGCCGGCCTGACCGAATTCGAACAGCAGGCCTTGCAGGACCCGCGCGTGGCGCAGTTCCGCGAGAAGGTCCGGATGACGCTGGATCAGGAGGTGGACGGCGCCTATCCTGCCCGCTGGTTGGGCCGGGTGGAAGTCGAGACCACCGACGGTCGCAAGTTTTCGGCGGCGGTGGACGTGCCCAAGGGCGATCCGGACAACACCCTGTCGCGCCCCGAGCTGGAGCACAAGGCGGCCAAGCTGATCGCCTTTTCCAAGGCCGCCAGCGAGGCCGAGATCCGCAACATCATCGCGCGCGCCTGGCGCCTGCACGAGGAGCGGCAATTGAGCGAGCTGTTCTGAGGCCGACCCGATCAAGAGGAAAAAGGAAACATCATGTTGCAGTCCACCCGCCCACTGGAGGGCATCACCGTCATCAGCCTGGAACACGCGATCGCCGCGCCGTTCTGCACGCGCCAGCTGGCCGACCTCGGCGCGCGCGTGATCAAGATCGAGCGTCCCGGCGTGGGGGATTTCGCGCGCGGCTACGATACTCGCGTCAGCGGCCTGTCCTCGCACTTCGTCTGGACCAATCGTTCCAAGGAAAGCCTGACGCTGAACCTGAAGGACGAGGAGGGCAAGAAGATCATCGGCAGGCTGCTGGAAGAAGCCGACGTGCTGGTGCAGAACCTGGCGCCGGGCGCCGCCGCCGGCCTGGGGTTGTCGGCCAAGGCGCTGCACGAGAAGCATCCGCGCCTGATCGTCTGCGATATTTCGGGCTATGGCGAAGACGGGCCTTACCGCGACAAGAAAGTCTATGACCTCTTGATCCAGAGCGAGGCCGGCTTCCTTTCCGTGACCGGCACGCGTGACGACGTGGCCAAGGCTGGCTGCTCGATCGCCGACATCGCTGCCGGCATGTATGCCTATTCCAACATCCTGGCCGCGCTGATCAAGCGCGGCCGGGACGGCAAGGGCAGTCATATCGACCTGTCCATGCTGGAAGCGCTGACCGAATGGATGAGCTTCCCGATGTACTACGCTTACCAGGGCGCCTCGGCGCCGGTGCGTTCCGGCGCCGAGCACGCCACCATCTATCCCTACGGACCGTTCACCGCGGGCGATGGCAAGACCGTGATGCTGGGGCTGCAGAACGAGCGCGAATGGAAGGTGTTCTGCGAGGTGGTGTTGCAGGATGCCGCGCTGGCCGTGGACGAGCGTTTCTCCAATAACTCGCGCCGTCACGAGCATCGCGATGAGTTGCGCGCGCTGATCCTGACGACGTTCGCCGGCATGAGCGCCGAGCAGGTGGTGGCGCGCCTGGACCAGGCGCAGATCGCCAATGCCCGCGTCTCCACCATGCAGGATCTGTGGCAGCACCCGCAACTGGCGGCGCGCCAGCGCTGGACCGAGGTCGGCTCGCCGGCCGGGGCGCTGCCGGCGCTGTTGCCGCCGGGCGCCAACGACACCTACGACTACCGCATGGATGCCGTGCCCGGCCTGGGCCAGCATACCGACGGCATCCTGGCAGGACTGGGCTATGACCCGGCCCAGATCGCCGCCATGCGCGAACGCGGGGCGGTCTGATGTCCGCGCCGCAGGCCGCTTCGGCAGCCAGTTACCTGTTCGTGCCGGCCAGTCGCCCCGAGCGTTACGGGAAGGCGCTGGCATCAGGCGCCGATGCGGTGATCGTCGACCTGGAAGACGCGGTCGGACCGCCGCTGAAGGAAGAGGCGCGCGCCGCGCTATCCGCCTGGCTGGGGGAAAATGGTCCGCAGGCTCGGCTGTGGGTGCGCGTCAATGCCGCCGACACAACCTGGCATGAGGACGACATCGCCGCCTTTGCGGGCGCCGGCATCGCCGGCATCGTGCTGCCCAAGGCCGAGGATCCCGCGGTCATCGCAGGCATCGCCGGGCGCTTGCGGGAAGGACAAAGCGTGATCGCGCTCGTCGAGAGCGCAGCCGGCATCGCCGCCATGCGCGACATCGCGCGCACCAGGGGCGTGCTGCGCATGGCGTTCGGCTCCATCGATCTGCAGGTGGATCTGGGCATGCAATGCGATGAGATCGAGAGCGAGCTGGCGCATCTGCGCGTGGAGATGGTGCTGGCGTCGCGCCTGGCCGGCATTGCGTCGCCCATCGATGGCGTGACGACGCGTTTCGACGATATGGATTTCCTGATTGCCGCCGTGCAGCGCTCGCTACGCCTGGGCTTCGGCGCCAAGCTGTGCATTCATCCCCGGCAGGTCGCGGGCGTGAACGAGGGTTTCCGTCCGACACCGGCGGAACTGGCCTGGGCCGAGGCGGTGATGGAGGCCGTGGCGCGCGGCGACGGTGGCGCCATTTCGCTGGACGGCAAGATGGTGGACAAGCCCGTGATCCTGCAGGCGCAGCGTTTCCTGCAACGTGGCGGCCTCGTGTAATCTGCATGTTTTCTTCCATTCACAAGAGGAGCGAGACATGAAAATCCAGGCCGCCGTATTGCGCGAAATGACCGATGTGCATCCCTTTGCGCAGAGCCAGCCGCTGAAGATAGAAGAACTGGAGCTGGAGGCGCCCGGCCCCGGCGAAGTGCTGGTCAAGATGCGCGCCGCCGGCCTGTGCCATTCGGATCTGTCGGTGATCACCGGCGTGCGCCCGCGCCCGGTGCCGATGGCGCTGGGCCACGAAGCCTCGGCCGAAGTGGTGCAGGTGGGCAGCGGCGTGAGCGACCTGCGTCCCGGCGATCTGGTGGTGCTGGTGTTCGTGCCCAGCTGCGGTCATTGCATGCCCTGCATGGAAGGCCGTCCGGCGCTGTGTGAACCGGGCGCGCAATCCAACACCATCGGCGAACTGCTGGCCGGCGGCCGCCGCCTGCACGGGCAGGGCCATGCCATTCATCACCACTTGGGCGTGTCGGCCTTTGCCGATCATGCGGTAGTGTCGCGCCGCTCCTGCGTCAAGATCGAGGCTGACATCGATCCGGTGGAGGCCGCGTTGTTCGGTTGCGCGGTCCTGACCGGCGTGGGCGCCGCGGTGAACACGGCCGAGGTCAAGGCCGGCACCACGGCTGCCGTGCTGGGCTTGGGCGGCGTCGGCCTGTGCGCGATGCTGGGTGCGCTGGCCTCGGGCGCGCGCGAGGTGATCGCGGTCGATCTGCATGACAGCAAGCTGGAAGTGGCCAAGGCACTGGGCGCGACGGCCACCGTCAACGCCCGCGATCCGGACGCGGTGGAGAAGGTCAAGGCGCTCACCAAGGGCGGCGTCGATTACGCCTTCGAGATGGCCGGTTCGGTGCAGGCGATGGAAGCGGCCTATCGCATGACGCGCCGCGGCGGCATGACGATCACCGCCGGCCTGCCGGCGCCGGACCAGAAATGGAATCTGCAGCAAGTCAGCCTGGTGGCCGAGGAGCGCACCGTGAAGGGTAGCTATATCGGTTCTTGCGTACCGGTGCGCGATATTCCGCGCTACATCGGTCTGTACCAGGCCGGCAAGCTGCCGGTGGACAAGCTGATGGGCGAGCGCCTGGCGCTGGCCGACATCAATCGTGGTTTTGACCGTCTGCACACCGGGGAGGGTTTGCGAGACTTGATTGTCTTTTAACGCCTTTGCATGAAGGCATCACAAGAAGGAGACACAGCATGACCAAAGCAACAATCGGCAGCGCCAGACGACGCATCCAGACCGTCATCGCCCTTTCAGGGCTGGCGGCCTTGCTGGGGCAGGCGCCGCTGGCCTGGGCGCAGCAGCCTATCGTGATCAAGTTCAGCCACGTGGTGGCCAACGATACACCCAAGGGCAAGGGCGCCGAGCGCTTCAAGGAGCTGGCCGAAAAGGCCACCAAGGGCCGCGTGAAAGTCGAGATCTATCCAAACAGCACGTTGTACAAGGACAAGGAAGAGCTGGAAGCACTGCAGCTCGGTTCCGTGCAGATGCTGGCGCCGTCGCTGGCGAAGTTCGGTCCGCTGGGCGCCAAGGAGTTCGAGGTATTCGACTTGCCGTACATCTTCCCCAACCATGCCGTGCTGAAGCGCGTGACCGAAGGGCCGGTGGGCCAGGGTCTGTTCCAGAAACTGGAAAGCAAGGGCATCAAGGGCCTGGCCTATTGGGACAACGGCATGAAGGAGATGACCGCCAACCGGCCGTTGCACAAGGTCTCCGACTTCCGTGCGCTGAAGATGCGGATCCAGTCTTCCAAGGTGCTGGACGAGCAATTCCGCGCGCTCAAGGCCAATCCACAGGTGTTGGCCTTCTCCGAGGTGTATCAGGCCATGCAGACCGGTGTGGTGGATGGCAGTGAAAACACGCCTTCCAATATTTATACGCAGAAGATGCATGAGGTGCAGTCCAATCTCACGGTGTCCGACCACGGCTATATCGGCTATGCGGTGATCGTGAACAAGAAGTTCTGGGATTCGCTGCCGGCCGATGTCCGCACCCAGCTCGAAGGCGCGATGAAGGAAGCCACCGTGTATGCCAACACGATCGCGCAGAAAGAGAACGACGATGCGCTGGCGGCCATCAAGGCCTCCGGCAAGACCAAGGTGTATTACCTGACCGACGAGGAAAAGGCAGAATGGCGCAAGGCGCTGATCACCGTGCACAAGAGCATGGCCTCGCGCGTGGGCAAGGACCTGATCGAAGCGATCTACAAGGAAAGCGAAGCGGCCGGCGTGAAGATGAATTGAAGCCTGCGCCCAGCTGATGTCCTGCCCGGCGGCCCGCTGCAATGCGGGCCGCTTTTTTGCAGGCTATTTTGCCCCGAGGTGCGTGGGGATCGCCGCCGCATTTCTGTTTCTGAACATCCGCCATAGCGCCGCGGCCGACAGCAGGATGGCCAGAGCGCACGCGGCGGAGAGCCACAAACCGGCCTGCGCGCCCGCGCCTTGCATCAGCCAGGCATACAGTACCGGCGCCGCCGCCGAGAACAGGAAGCCCGGCGCCACCAGGCGGCCCACCATGCCGCCGTAGCTGCGATGGTCGAACAGCGCCAGCGGCAAGGTGCCGCGCGTGATCGTCAGCAGGCCGTTGGCGGCGCCGTAGAGCAAGGAGAAGGCCACCGCAGCAGCCGCCGAACCACGCGCAGCCAGCCCGATCGCGAAGGACAGCGGCAACAGCAGGCAGGCCGCCAGATTGAGCGCCAGCGGATCGACGGCGCGTCCCGAGAATACCTCCATCAATCGCGCCGCGCACTGGCCGACGCCGCGCAGCGCGGCAATCCATACCGCCAGCGCGCTGCCGATGCCGAGCGCGGCGAGGATGGAAATCATATGCGCCGACATGCCGGCGTTGATGAAATTGGTGAGCGTGGTGAGCAGGGCGAACAGCAGGCCGGACAGAAGAATATCGCGCCGTCCCTGCGCCAGCGGCGGTTGTGCCGGTCTTTCGCCGCACGAGTACGGTGCGAGGCCAGCGGTCGGAATCGCATAGTGCAACGGCAGCGTTCACAACGCGAGCAGGGCATAGCACCACAAGGCGCCGCGCCATCCCGCCAGTTCGCTCAAGACCTGCCCCAGCGGCCAGAACAGGGTGGCGGACAGACCGCCGGGCAAGGTGATCTGCGCCATCGCGCGGCGCGCATTGCCGCCCATGATGCGCGCCAGCGCGGCGAAGGCGGCGTCGTACAGGGTGCAGCGCATGCCTAGGCCCAACAGCAGCCAGCCGGCGTAGTACTCGGCCGCATCGCGGCTCAGCGCCAGCAGGGCGCAACCCGCTGCGTTGAACAGGGAGCCGGCGCACATCACCAGGCGGCCGCCGTGGCGGTCGCTCAGCGCGCCGGCCCAGGGCGAACACAGGCCCATCGTCAGCAGCGCCAGCGCAAAGCCGCCTTGTATCAGCGCCGCGCTCCAGCCGAGGCCGGTCGCCATGGATGGGCCCAGCGCGCCGATCAGATAGTAGGTGATGCCCCAACTCACCATCTGCCCGGCTCCCAGGCACAGCACCAAGCCGCGATGGTTCATGCCGTTCATGCCTTGCGCACCGCATCGTCGGGCGGCGCGCCGGCGCCGATTCCGAGCGGGCGCTGCATCAGCACGGTGTCGATCCATTGGCCATGCTTGTGGCCCACCTTACTGAACACGCCGGCGTGCTCGAAGCAGAAGCGTCGGTGCAGCGCGAGCGAGGCGGCATTGCCGTCCATGTCCGGCATGGCGATGACCGCCAGCATCTGCCGCCATGGCCCGCGCGCGCAGCGTTCCAGCAGGGCACGCATGAGCAGGCTACCCAGCCCCAGTCCGCCGCGTCCGGCGGCCAGATAGATCGATTCTTCGATGGTGTAGCGATAGGCCGGGCGCGGGCGGTAGGGCGTGGCGTAGCAGTAGCCGACGATCTCGCCCTCGTATTCGGCCACCAGCCAGGGCAGGCCGGCGGCCAGCACGGAGGCGCGCCGGGCGGCCATGGCGGCGGTATCCGACGGTTCCAGTTCGAAGGTGGCCAGTTCGTGCAGGACGTAGTGGGCATAGATGGCCTGAATGGCGGGCAGGTCGGCATCGACGGCGTCGCGCACCATGATGGCGGCGGAAGAGAGGGAGGGCATGGCGTTTCCTGTAGTTGACGATGCCATGATGCGGCTGCCGATGGTATAAAAGAAGCCTTGAATGCTTATGCAATTCATAAGGAATTCTTTGATGAAAAACCTGAACCTGGACTACCTCCAGACTTTTATCGCGGTCATCCGCCACGGCAGTTTCTCGGCCGCGGCGGAGCAGTTGGATATCTCGCAGCCGGCGGTGAGCCAGCAGATCCGCCAGTTGGAACGCAGCCTGGGCGCACCGCTGGTGGAACGCGTGGGCCGCAAGGCGCGCGCCACCGCGGCGGGCCAGGAATTGCTGGGCCATGCGGGGCAGATCGAGGCAGCCGTCGAAGCGGCGGTGGCCGCCGTGGAGCGCCGTGCCGGCAGTACTTCGGGTCGTGTACGCCTGGGGACAGGCGCGACCGCCTGCATCTTCCTGCTGCCGGCGGTGCTGAAAGACTTGCGCAGGCGCTATCCGGGCCTAGAGATCACGGTCTCGACCGGCAACACGGCCGATATCGCCAAGGCATTGGAAGACAATCTGCTGGACGTCGGCCTGGTCACCATGCCGGTTTCCGGCCGCATGTTCGACATCACACCGGTGCTGGATGATGAGTTCGTGCTGCTGGCCCCACCCGACATGGGGTTGCCGGCGCGCATCACGGCCGCGGCGCTGGCAGACAAGCCGGTGCTGCTGTTTGAGCCGGGCGGCAATACCCGGCGCCTTGCCGACGAATGGTTCGCGCGCGCTGGCGTGCGGCTGGCCCCGGTGATGTCGCTGGGCAGCGTGGAGGCGATCAAGGAGATGGTGGGCGCCGGCCTGGGTTGCGCCATCCTGCCGGGCATGGCGGTGCAGGGCAAGCTGAAGGGCGGTATGCGGGCGCAGGCCTTGTCGCCTCGCCTGCACCGCCGCCTGGCGGTGGTCATCCGGCGCGACAAACGCCTGCATGCGGGGTTGGCCGATGTGGTGCGCAGCCTGAAGGCGCTGGGGAAAGCGGTCTGAACTTACTTCTTTTTCTTGTGCGAGGCGACGTACTTTTCGGCGGCCGTCACCGCGTTCTGCAGCGCTTCGACCTTGGTGTTGCCGGGCTTGAAATCGCCGAAATCATGCGTCGTACGATCGGGGAAGTCGATGTGTACGAAAGCCGTCCATTTACCGTCGGTGCGCAATACCGGCGTGAGATTGATCGTGGCGTCCATGTATTTCTGCGCCACTTTGCCTAGTGTATTGGACATGTTGTTTCAGGGGAATGTCACTGTGATTCAAGCTCGTCAATGCATCGGAGCTGAAGGTCAAGTTAGTGGGATGAGGGAGGGATGATGCCACAGCTCGCGGCTTCTTGCCGGGGGCCGGATCAAGGAGGCGGCAGATTTTACGAGCCGGTGAAGTGACTGCGCCGGTGCGGGAGGCGCAGTCCTTCTTGTTGGCCGGATATCAGGCGTTCAGGGCATCGCGTATCGACGCGAGCCACAGCGCAACGGCATGGGCGCCTGGATCGGCATGACCGAGCGCGCGCTGGCCGATGTAGCTGGAGCGGCCCCGGCGTGGCGTCATCGAGGCCGTGGCTTGCGCCCCCTCGGCTGCCGCTGCGGCGGTGGCTTCGAGCGCTGCACCGAGCCTGGCGCCGGATGCCAGCGCGGCTTGCAGCGCTGCGGACGCCGGCCCCAGCGCGTCGATCATGGTGCGGTCGCCGGCCTTCGCGCCGCCCAATTCCATCACGCCCTTGACGGCTTCGGCAAAGGCCGCGGCCCAAGCGGCGGCGTCGATGCGCTGCTGCGTTTCCAGCGTGGCGGCGGCGCGCATCAGCAGGATGGCGTACAGCGGCCCGGACGTGCCGCCGACCACGCGGCGCACCGTGGCCGACATGGCGCGCAGCACGGCCGCAGGATCCTGTTCAGATGGCCACTCGGCGATGTCTTCGCGTATGCCTTGCGCGGCGCGCGCCATGCTGATGCCGAGGTCGCCGTCGCCAACCTTCTGATCCATATCGGTCAGCACGGATTCGGCTTGTTCCAGGCAGGCGCATACGGCATCGATCACGTGGCGCAACGTAGCGTCGGGCGCCATGCGGGTTCCTTCGGTTGCTGATGTCGCTGACGGCGCTGCGGCGTTCGTCGCTACGGTAACGTGCGCGGCATCGGCCACATGGCCATTGGTGGCGGGCCAGGCCGGCGCTTCCGTGACCGCGTCGAGCAGGGCCAGGCGCTGGCCATCCACGCGTAGCAGCGTGAGCGAGATGCCGGCCATTTCCAGCGCCGACAGGAAGGTGCCGGCCCAGGCGCGCTCGACCTTGATCCGGCGTCGCGCCAGATGCGCCAATGCCGCGCCGGCGACGATATCCAGCTCGCTGGCCGGCGTGCCGCCCAGGTTGTTGACCAGTAGCAGCACGTGTTCGTCGGCTTGCAATTGGAGGTCGCCGATGATCTGGTCCAGCAGGCGCGCCGCGACATCGTCTGCGGTGACCAGCCGACCGCGTTCCACGCCGGCTTCGCCGTGGATGCCCAGCCCCCATTCGATTTCGCCTTCGCCCAGCGTAAAGCCGGGTTTGCCGGCCGCCGGCACGATGCACGGCGTAAGCGCCACGCCCATGGTGCCCAGCGCGGCAGCGGCGTCGCGCGCCACTTGTGCCACCTGTTGCAGCGTTGCGCTGCAGGCGGCCGCGGCGCCGGCGATCTTGTGTACCAGCACGGTGCCCGCCAGGCCGCGACGTCCGGCGTGATCGCCATTGGCCGCCAGCGCGACGTCATCGGCCACCACCACCATTTCCACCGGAATGCCTTCGGCGCGCGCGATCTCGGCGGCCAGGCCGAAGTTGAGGCGGTCACCGGTGTAGTTCTTCACGATCAGCAGCACGCCGGCCTTGCCGGCGACGGCGCGGATGGCGTCCAGCACCGCGTCGGTGGAGGGCGAGGTGAAAACTTCGCCGGCCACCGCCGCGCTCAGCATGCCCGCGCCGACATAGCCGCCGTGCGCCGGTTCATGGCCGGCGCCGCCGCCCGAGATCAGGGCGACCTCGCCGCGTTCGGCGGCTGCGCGGGCATCGGCGCGCAGCACGATGTTCTTGCCTTGCAACAGGGAGAGCGTGGGATGCAGCGCGGCCAGTCCGGCCAGCATGTCGGGCACGACATGCGCGACGTCGTTGATGAGCTTTTTCATGGGTCTCCTTCCAGGGTGGTCATCGGAAGCGCCAGGCGCGTCGAGGTTTGTTGTTGTGAACGGCGCCTGACCGGCAGGCGGCCGGGTGGCACCGCGATGCAGAGATTCTAGACGATCTTCGCGGGCGGCTCAGGAAGCCGGCGCAGCATGGAGCGCCATCATCGCGCGCAGTGCCTCGGCAGTACCGCTGTCGGCGGGCAGGAAGGTTTCCACCGCCAGTTCGGCCAGCGTGATGTCCTGGGGCGTGCCGAACACCATGGTGGTGCTGATCAGCGAGAGCTGGCCGCCCGGCGCATCGGGCGCGTCCAGGCGCAGCGGGACGGCGATGGCGTCGGTCGCGTCGGTTGCGCCACAGCCGGCGTCGTCGGCGGTGCTGAAGGCGTTTTCGTCCGGATAGCCGGACAGTTCGTCCAGCAACGCGGCCAGGACCGGATCGGCGCTGCGCTGCGACTGGTGCGCCAGCCGTTCCAGCAGATGCGCGCGCCATTGCTTGAGGTTGCGGATGGCCGGCGCCACGCCGCGCGGATGCAGGGCCAGGCGCAGCACATTGACCTGGCCTTGCAACAGTTCGGGATCGACGCCGCGCAGCAGCGGCGCCAGCGCGCGGTTGGCCATCAGCAGGTGCCAATGGCCGTCCACCGCCAGTGCCGGATAGGGTTCGTGGGCATGCAGGATGGCTTCGATGGCGCCACGCGCCTGTTGCATCGCTTGATCGTCCAGGGCGCGCTCCTGATAACGCGGCGCATAGCCGGCCGCCAGCAGCATGCCGTTGCGGCTGCGCAGCGGGATTTCCAACTGCTCGGCCAGGCGCAGCAGCAATTCGGCGCTGGGCTGGGAGCGCCCGCTTTCGATGAAGCTCAGATGACGCGCCGAGATGCCGGCGTCGCAAGCCAGGTCGAGCTGGCTCAGGCGGCGCTGCTGGCGCCAGTGGCGCAGATGGTCGCCGAGGGTTCGGAATGAGGTATCCATGGCACGCAGGATAGCGCGACGGCGGGAATGCAGTCCATTACCTTCGAGGTAATCGACTGGCGCCCGGGAAGGCGGCGATAGTGCAGTCACCGTGATCAACGGCAGCAATCCCAACCGATGTGCAACCCAACCTGAAGGAGCCCGACATGAGCAACGCCAATACCCACGCCAATACCCACGCCGCCATCATCGCCCACAGCTACCTGGACACCTGGAATGCCACCGATTCCCTGCAACGCCGCGCCTTGCTGGAATCAGCCTGGAGCGAGGCGCCCAGCTACGTCGATCCCATGATGAGCGGCAGCGGCCGCGAGCAGATCGACGGCCTGATCGCGGCGGTGCAGAAGCGTTTCCCGGAGTGGAAGTCCAGCCTGGTCGGCACGCCCGACCTGCATGGCGCGTATCTGCGCTTCTCGTGGTCGCTGGGGCCGGAAGGCGTGGACGGCCCGGTCAAGGGGACCGATTTCGTGGTGCTCGAAGAGGGGCGGATCAAGGCGGTGACAGGCTTCCTGGATCAGATTCCCGAGCATGCCTGAGTGCCGGGGCCGTGATACCGGCGGCTTTCGGGCGGCGCATTCCCTTGGCGGGGGATGCGCCGCTTTCGCATGCAGGAGGCTGATGAGGCAGAGCGGAGTCCACTCGTCGGCCGGCTTGATTGGATTGATCGATTTATCGCGGCTGGATCTGGTGTCCAGCCGCTGATCGTCTATTGCCGCTCGCCCCGCGACATCCTCGGGCTCAGGCGCCGCGCAGCATCAGATCCAGGTTCTGCACGGCCGCGCCCGAGGCGCCTTTTCCCAGGTTGTCGTACACCGCGCAGAGCAGGATATGTCCCTCGGCATCGTTGCCGAACACGCCTAGTGTGATGTCGTTGGTGTTGTTGTGGATGGTCGGATCCAGCTTCTCGATGGCGGCGCTCTGTTCCGCGTTCAATACCTTCACGTAGCGCGCGCCTTCATAGTGGCGCTCCAGCGCGGCGCGCAGGCTGGCCAGACTGGCGCCCGCCGGCAGCAGGCGGGTTTGCAACGCGATGCTCAGCACGATGCCCTGCCGGAAGGCGCCATACGAGGGGATGAAGATCGGGCGTTCCGTCAGGCCGGCGTGCAGCTGGATTTCCGGCGGGTGCTTGTGCTTGAGCGCCAGGCCATACATGGTGAAGGGCGCGGCATGGGCGGCATCGGCGCCTTCGAATTGCTCCACCTGGGCGCGACCGCCGCCGGAATAGCCGGACACCGCCTGCACCGTCAGCGGATAGTCGGTAGGCACCAGGCCGGCGGTGACCAGCGGACCGAGTAGCGAGATGGCGCCGGTCGGGTAGCAGCCGGGATTGGTCACGCGCCTGGCCGTGGCGATGCGTTCAGCCTGGCCGGCGGACATTTCGGGGAAACCATAGACCCAATCCGCCTGCGTGCGATGCGCGGAACTGGGGTCGATCACGCGCACCTTGGGATTTTCGATCAGTGATACGGCTTCGCGCGCGGCGGCGTCGGGCAGGCACAGCAGCGCGATGTCGGCCGAGTTGATGGCGTCGGCGCGGCGCAGCGGATCCTTGCGCTCGGCGGCGGGCAAGGTCAGGATCCGCAGATCGGTGCGGCCGCGCAGGCGTTCATGGATCTGCAGGCCGGTGGTGCCCTGATCGCCATCGATGAAAATCAGCGGAAGATTGCTCACGGTATTCTCCTCTCGGTGCGCCGCAAATGTGGGAAGGTGGTGCCGCGGGGCGCGGGTTCGTCAGCTTGTGAGCAATGTTGCGACAAACCGTATAATTGGAAAAGTTGAATATTTAGAAGAGATAATTCAGTTTTCCTGAATCAGATATCGTTGCCGCCACTTTCACCACCTTCACCACTTTCGCCATTTCTATTTCCACTTGTCATCATGCGTGAACTCAGCCTGGATCGTCTGCGCACCCTGGTTGCCATCGCCGACCTCGGTTCCTTCGCCGCCGCCGCGCGCGCCCTGCATCTGGCGCCGCCGACCGTCAGCCTGCACATCAGCGAGCTGGAGGCGCGCGTTGGCGCGACCTTGCTGTTGCGCCAACGCTCTCAGGTGCGTCCCTCGGGCGTGGGCGAGACGCTGATCGCCCGCGCGCGGCAATTGCTGGCCGACGCCGAGCAGGCGCTGGAAGAGGTCAAGCGGCAGGTGCAAGGGCTGGAAGGGCGGGTGCGTCTGGGGGCATCGACCGGCGCCATCGCCTATCTCTTGCCGCAGGCGCTGGAGCGGGTAGGGCAAAGTCATCCCGGCATCGATGTGCAGGTGATGGTGCTGACCTCGGAGGAGACGCTGGCCCGGCTGTCGGGCGGTACGCTGGACATCGGTCTGGTGGCCTTGCCGCAGGCTTCAGTGGATGGCTTGTCGGTCAAGCCATGGCGGCGCGATCCGGTGATGGCCTTCCTGCCGGCTTCCTGGGCGGCGCCGCGCACCGTCACGCCGCAATGGCTGGCGGCGCAGCCGCTGATCCTGAACGCGCCGAACACGCGGCTATCGCGTCTGACCACGGAGTGGTTCGCCGCCGCCGGTGAACATCCGGCGGCGCGCATTCAGCTCAATTTCAATGATGCGGTGAAAAGCCTGGTGGGCGCAGGCTATGGCGCCACGCTGCTGCCGCACGAGGCGGGCGAACACGCCGGCATGCCGCCGGCTGATCTGCGCATCGTGATGCGGCCCTTGCGGCCGACATTATGGAGACCACTGGGCATCGCGCATCGCACCGGGCGTCCTGAGGCGGCCACGCAATATGTGCTGGATGCCCTGTGGGCGCTGAAGCAACTCAAGCAGCCTTGAGCGCGGACAGCGCCTGGCGCTGGCGGCCTTCGATATCGAAGTTGTCCGGCGCCAGCCAGCGTTCGAAGGCGCCACGCAGCGCCGGCCATTCGCCGTCGATGATCGAGAACCATGCGGTGTCGCGGTTGCGGCCACGATAGACGATCGCTTGGCGGAAGATGCCTTCGAAGCTGAATCCCAGCCGCAGCGCGGCATTGCGGGAGGGAGCGTTGAGACTGTCGCATTTCCATTCGTAGCGGCGGTAGCCGAGCTGATCGAAGGCGTAGCGCATCAACAGGAACTGCGCTTCGGTCGCCACGCGGGTGCGCTTGAGTTGGCGCGACAATGCAATGTGGCCGACTTCGATCACGCCGTGGCGCGGTTCGATGCGCATCAGCGACATGGTGCCGACCGCGCGGCCGCTGGCCTGGTCGATGACGGCGTAGTGCAATGGATCCTCGCTCTGCTGCAGCGTTTCGGCGTACTGGCGATAGGCGGGCAGGTCGGGGAAAGGGCCGCTAATCATGTAGGTCCAGTCGCTGCCGTCCGGCGCCTGGGCGTAGGCCTGGTACAGATCCTCGCTGTGGCGCGCGGCATCCACCGGTTCCAGCCGGCAATAGCGGCCTGCGAGAACGATGCGCTGCGGGCGCGGACGTTCCTGCCAATCGGGGAGAGGAACACCCGTCGGTTGCTTCCATTCGTTGAGGACGACTGAGGTTTGTTCGGTCATGGCGTCGGGATTGTGGAGTTGGCGTCATCAGACGATAAGGGTTTCGTGGCATCATAAAAAGTGCCACCATTGGACTTTTTGATGGAGCCACGATTTTTCGCTGAGCCATGAACGCTTCCCTGATCTTTTCACCGCTGGCCGAGGGTGCCGGCGCGCCGCCGAGGCAGCAGCAACTGTTGACGCGCTTCAAGCAGGCCATCCTCGACGGACAACTGCCGGCCGGCGGCAAGCTGCCTTCGTCGCGCTCACTGTGCGAGGAGCTGCGGGTGTCGCGCAATACCGTGCTGGCGGTCTATGAGCAATTGATCGCCGAAGGCTATGCCCAGGCCGATCGCCAGGGCACCCGGGTGGCGGCGCTGGCGCATGCACAGCATTCCGCCCGCGCATCCGTCGCACGCACCGGATCGGGGCGGCAGTCGCGTCGGGTCGCGACCATGATGCCCACGCGCGATGCCGGCGACCGCTCCCTCCCGCTGACGCCGGGTATGCCGGCCTTGAACCGTTTCCCTATCCATGCCTGGTTGCGGGCACAGGAACGCGCCTTGAAGCAGGCGCCGCCGTTGGTGCTGGGCTATGGCGATCCGCTCGGCGAGCCGGCGTTGCGTGAAGCGATCGCGCAGTATCTGCGGGTGGCGCGCGGCGTGCGTTGCGAGGCGTCGCAGGTAGTGGTCACCGAGGGCGCACAGGGGGCGCTATCGCTGTGCGTGCGGTTGTTTGCCAATCCGGGCGAGACGGCGTGGATGGAGGATCCCGGCTATGGTGGCGTGCGCGCCGCTTTTCATGCGGGCGACCTGAAGATCGTCGCGATGCCGGTCGATGCGGGCGGCATCCTGATTCCCGAGCGCGCGTGGCGCACGCGGCCGGCGCGGTTGATCCACGTGACGCCGTCCCACCAGTATCCGACCGGCGCGGTGCTGTCGCTGGCGCGGCGGCTGGAACTGATTGCGCAGGCGCGCCAGGCGGGCAGCTGGATCATCGAAGACGATTACGACAGCGAGTTCCGCCATCGCGGGCATCCGGTACCCGCCATGCAGGGCCTGTTGCCCGAGGCGCCGGTGCTGTATGTCGGCACTTTCAGCAAGACCATGTTCCCGGCCTTGCGCATCGGTTTCCTGGTGCTGCCGGAGTCGGCCGGCGAGGGCGCCTATCCGGCGTTGGCGGAGTTGTTGCGCGGCGGGCACAGGCTGGAGCAATTGGCGCTGGCGGAGTTCATCGCCGGCGGGCAGTTTTCCAGGCATCTGGGGCGCATGCGCCGCCTGTATCGGGAACGCCAGCAAGCGCTGCGCGAAGCGCTGGATCGTCATCTGGCGGTGGAGCATGAAGTACAGGGCGGAGATAGCGGCTTGCACCTGACGGTGCGCCTGCCACTGGCCTACGAGGACACCGTCATCAGCGCCGCGTCGCGCGCGGCCGGGATGAACGTGGGCGCGCTGTCATCGTTCTCGGCGCTGCGCCGGCAGGCCGCGAACAATGGACTGGTGATCGGTTACGGGAACACGTCGGAAGAGCAGTTCGCGCCGCTGATCCGGCGCCTGGCCGGGATCGTGCGGGCGAACGGATAAGGCCTTCAGTGATGCGCCGGTTCGTACAGCCGGGATTGCACGCAGCGCGTCAAGACGTTCATGAATTCGCGCGGATCCGTCGGCTTGGCGGCGTACCAGATGCGGCTGTCCTGTTCGATGCGGAAGTCGCTGCTGAACGGCGACGAGGTGAACAGCACCAGCGGGATGTGTGACACGGCCTGATAGACGCACAGCGTGCGCAGCAGTTGATAGCCCTCGGCGCCGGGGAAATTGCGCGGATCCAGCAGGATCAGGGCTGGCATGTCCCTGGACTGGCACAGTGCCTGCGTGAGCAGCGAGGCATTGGCCACTTCGGCGTCGTCGAACCATTCGAAACGGCAAGGCAGGTCGCTGCGCCACAGGGCGAAGCGGGCCAGTTCGATGGCGTCCAGATCGGGATCGATGATGAGGATCTTGGGAAGATTGTGCGACATGACGGCCTCCGTGCTGTGTTGAATCCATCATCGCAGATGGTGCGCGGAGTGGGTATCAGGGGCTTCCTGATGTAGTGCGCAGGCATGCCGGGCGCGGTCGGGCCGCCCCCGGAAGATCAGGCGTTTTCGCCGGCGGCGCTGCTTTCGAACTGCTTGGTGTATTCGGCGCGGCGCGCCTGGTCGGACTCGATCAGCAGGCGGTAGCGGGTTTCCGATACGCGTTGCTGCAGGACGGCGGCATAGCGTTCGCGCTGCAGCCATTCGATGATCAGCGAGGCGGTGGCGATGATCACGGTATAGACGATGATCATGAACAAGTCCTTGTCGTTGAGCCCATCCATCGTATAGAAGGGTTTGCGGAAGAAGAACATGGCCGTGGGGATGCTGATGGCCAGCAGGCCCAGCGAGTAGAGGTAGCCGAACAGGTAGCTGATGACGATGCAGTTGACCGCGAAGAACAGCATCGACAGCGATTCATCGACGAAGGGCGCCAGCGCATAGCGCATGCCGAAGGCTGCGATGAAGCCAATCGCGCTGACGTACATCGGCCGGAAACCCTGCGGGCGCCAGCTTTTTGCGTTCTTGAGTTTGATCAGGCTCATGATGGCTCTGGAATGGGTGCGCGTCGGGTCCATCTTCTCTTGCATTGCGCCTGGGCGCAATTCCCTCATGTTAAGAATGCAGTCTGTCAAAACACTTACGGACGAGCTTGGCGCGTCCGCACTGTTGTATTTCGGCGCCGCGGCTTACTGGCGGCGGTCCTTCAGCGGCGACGAATGCGCGAGGTATTTGCGCGACAGTTCGTTGCCGTGGATGTCGATGCTGCGCTTGATGAACATGACCGTTTCATTGGTCACGATCTCGCGTTCGTTATCGACCGTGATGATGTGGTAGCAGTCGCCCAGCCAGATCACCTTGCGCACTTCGGCATTGATGTGTTGCAAGATTACTTCGGCATTGCGCGGCGAGGCGGTTTCATCGTCGATCGAATGGATGATCAGCGTATCGGCGCGCACCAGCGGCAGCGATTCGCGCACGAAGGAAATCATGCGCAACGCCGCGCGCAGGTGGCGCGCCGGGATGGAAGCGGCGCCGACCGCGGCCACGCCGTCCTTCTCCAGTGCGCTGGCCACGCGGCGGCGCATGTCGAAGTTCTTGATGCCGTAGGGTTCGCTTTCCTTGTAGGACCAGTTGCGGATGCCCAGGTCATAGACCACGGTGAGCAGTTTCTGGTACCAGGGCACCGACCAGCCGTCGTATTGCAGCACCGGCGAGAGCAGCACCACCGACAGCAGTTCGCTGCTGCGGGCGGCCACGGCCAGCGCCAGCGTGTCGCCCATGGACAGGCCGCAGATCGAGACGGTCTTGAATTCTTCCTTGAGGCGGGCCACACGGCTTTCGACCACGGCGCACCAGTCTTCCCAGTTGGGCGAGACGCGCGGATTGGTGAGCGAGGCGGAGTAATTGTCGATGGTCAGCGGGATGACGGTGCAGCCCGCTTTTTTCAGCTGTTTGGGGATCGAGCCCATTTCAAGCTGAGAGCCGCACAGCCCGTGCAGCAGGATCACTGCGTGATCCTTGTGCGGGCCGCCATGGCGTTCTTCGCCCTGCGCCCCGTTGGTAAGGTCGGTAGAGTCCGTGGATGACAGTGAGTCCATAAATCAATAAAACCGCTTTCGAGCCGGCAAGCCCGTACTGGCGAATCGTTCGCCCCCCGTTGCATGCGAGCCCGGCGCGTTATTTGATTTGCGCTCTATTTCCCAAATGCATTATTTCTTGGCCATATATGGCAATGTGCTTTTTTGCAAAAGTCTAACTGCCCGGCCGGAATGTTGCCAGCGTTAATCGTTCCTGTTCCGCTATTGGAAGCGGATTCGGTTGCAAGAGTTTCATTGCACAGGAATCAGGCTCGGCAACGACCTGTTAACGCCACATGCCCATGTTTGGTGTACAGGGGGAAATGTTGCCTTTTGATTACTTTGCGGCTGACGAGGCCGGAAATGAAAAAGCCCTTCGAGCGGACTCGAAGGGCTTGGAAGTGTGGCAACGCGTGAAGATCAGCCGCGGCCTTGCAGACGACCGTTGACGACGCGAACCTGATCGCCGACGCGCCAGTTTTCGGAGGTCTGCGGGAAGCTGCGCGACTTGCCGTTTTCCATGCGGACATCGACCACGTAGGTGGTGGTGGTGCGACCGCGCTTCTCGATTTCATTACCGGCATAACCGCCGCCCACCGCGCCAGCGATGGTGGCCAGCGTACGGCCGGTGCCGCCGCCGACCTGGTTACCCAGCAGGCCGCCTACCACGGCGCCGCCGGCAATACCTACGCCGCTGGTTTGCGGAGTGTGCTGCACGGCACGCACGCCGACCACTTCACCGCAGCTGCTACAGATAGCGGGTGCGGGCGCTGCAGCCGGAGCGGCTGCCTGGGCAGGGTAAGCGTTTTGGGACGACTGCCTGACGGGAGCCTGTTGCTGCTGGGCGGCAAGCTGTTGCTGTTGTTGCGCCTGTTGCGCGGCGTTCTGATCCAGCGCGGCCACTTGTTGCGGCGAATTGGCGCTGTTCGAGTTGGGCAGCAGGCCCGTCATTGCAGCCACGCCGATCAGACTGGCGAGGATGACGGCGACGGCGGCGCCTGCCACCAAGGGGTGCAGGCGATTCGAATTGGGCTTGGCGACAGTTGTGGTTTCCATGATGGCCTCTCCATTTATTGGTGTTGGGGTGATGTGATTATGGAGTGGAGAAAGGCCAAAAAAAATCCCGATTGTGTGTCAGTTGTAAAAACTTGTAATGACCTGAAAGCCGTGCGGGTGGCCGCATTGCGGCGCAAGAGCGAGCGTTGCGCGGGCGTGTGATTGCCTGCCTGGCAAGTCTTGTTGCCGGTCGGCCAATATCGGGCGAGGGGAGGAAATCCGCATCCCGGAGCCGGGATGCGGAAAGCGCAGGCTCATCCGAGGGGACGAGCTGCTGGATGGATCAGTCTTCGCGGCGCAGGTGCGGGAACAGGATGACGTCGCGGATGTTGGGCGAGTCGGTGATCAGCATCATCAGGCGATCGATGCCGATGCCGCAGCCGCCGGCCGGCGGCATGCCGTATTCCAGCGCGCGGATGTAGTCGGCGTCGTAGTACATCGCTTCTTCGTCGCCGGCGTCCTTGGCCGCCACTTGCGCGTGGAAGCGCGCGGCCTGGTCTTCGGCGTCGTTCAGCTCGGAGAAGCCGTTGGCGATTTCGCGGCCGGTGATGAACAGCTCGAAGCGCTCGGTGATGCCGGCCACCGTGTCGGAAGCGCGCGCCAGCGGCGAGACTTCGACCGGATAGTCGATGATGTAGGTCGGATTCCACAGCTGCGATTCGGCGGTTTCCTCGAACAGCGCCAGTTGCAGCGCGCCGATGCCGGCGCCGGCCAACGGCGCCTGGTCGGTCTTGACGCCGAACTTCTTCAGTTCGGCGCGCAGGAAGTCGATGTCGGCCAGCTGTTCGGCGGTGTATTGCGGCGCGTATTTGAGGATGGCGCCGGTGATGGTCAGGCGGTCGAACGGCTTGGACAGATCCAGCTCGCGGCCCTGGTAGGTCAGGGTGGCGGTGCCGTGCGCATCGATCGCGGCCTGGCGGATCACCTGCTCGGTGAAGCCCATCAGCCACTGGTAATCCACGTAGGCGGCGTAGAACTCCATCATCGTGAATTCCGGATTGTGGCGCGGCGACACGCCTTCATTGCGGAAGTTGCGGTTGATTTCGAACACGCGCTCGAAGCCGCCCACCACCAGGCGCTTCAGGTACAGCTCGGGGGCGATGCGCATGAACATCTGCATGTCCAGCGCGTTGTGGTGGGTGATGAAGGGCTTGGCCGCGGCGCCGCCCGGGATCGGGTGCAGCATCGGGGTTTCCACTTCCATGAAGGCGTTGGCTTCCATGAAGCGGCGGATCGACGACATGGCGGCCGTGCGCGCCTTGAAGGTGCGGCGGGTTTCCTCGCTCATGATCAGATCGACGTAGCGCTGGCGGTACTTCATTTCCTGGTCGGCCAGACCGTGGAACTTGTCCGGCAGCGGACGCAGCGATTTGGTGATCAGCTTCAGGCGGGTCACCTTGACCGACAGTTCGCCGGTCTTGGTCTTGAACAGGGTGCCCTCGGCGCCCAGGATGTCGCCCAGGTCATAGTGCTTGAAGGCGGCCATGGCTTCGTCGCCGGTCACATCCTTGGTGACGTAGAGCTGGATGCGGCCGTCGGCGCGCAGGCCCGAGGCATCCTGCAGGGTGGCGAAGGCGGCCTTGCCCATGACGCGCTTCAACATCATGCGGCCAGCCACCGAGACGCTCACCGGCTCGGCTTCCAGGGCTTCGTTCTCGACGCCGTCGTACTTGGCGTGCAGGTCGGCGGCCTTGTCGGCCGGGCGGAAATCGTTGGGGAAGGCGATGCCTTGCTCGCGGATGGCGGCCAGCTTGGCGCGGCGCTCGGCGATGATGCTGTTCTCGTCGGCTGCCGGCTGGGCGGCGTTATTGTTTTGCGTGGTCATGGTTGGAGATCGTGAGTGTTGAACGGTCGGTCGGAGGCTGCGGCCGCCGCGGAGCAGGGCCCCGCGGCGCGCGTCATCAGACGCCCTGTTTCAGCGAAGCGGCGATGAAGTCGTCCAGGTCGCCGTCGAGCACCGCCTTGGTGTTGCCGGTTTCATGGTTGGTGCGCAAGTCCTTGATGCGGGACTGGTCCAGCACATAGGAGCGGATCTGGTGGCCCCAGCCGACGTCGGTCTTGGAGTCTTCCAGCTTTTGCTGCTCGCTCATGCGCTTGCGCAGTTCCAGTTCGAACAGCTTGGCGCGCAGCATGTCCCATGCCTCGGCGCGGTTGCGGTGCTGGCTGCGGTCGTTCTGGCATTGCACGACGATGCCCGAGGGCGCGTGCGTCAGGCGCACCGCGGAGTCGGTCTTGTTGATGTGCTGGCCGCCCGCGCCGGAAGCGCGGTAGGTGTCCACGCGCACGTCGGCCGGGTTGATCTCGATCTCGAAGGATTCGTCGACTTCCGGATACACGAACAGGCTGGAGAACGAGGTATGGCGGCCGTTGGACGAGTCGAACGGCGACTTGCGCACCAGGCGGTGCACGCCGGTTTCGGTGCGCAGGAAGCCATAGGCGTAATCGCCCTCGACCTTGATGGTGGCGGTCTTGATGCCGGCCACTTCGCCGTCGGACTGTTCCATGATCTCGGCCTTGAAGCCCTTGCGCTCGCAATAGCGCAGGTACTGGCGCAGCAGCATGGAGGCCCAGTCCTGGGCTTCGGTGCCGCCGGCGCCGGCCTGGATGTCGATGAAGCAGTTGTTGGCGTCCATCTGGCCGCTGAACATGCGGCGGAATTCCATTTCTTCCACCAGCTTCTTCAGGCCTTCGGTATCGCCTTCGATGGCGACGACGGTGTCCTCGTCCTTCTCTTCGCGCGCCATCTCGAACAGGTCGCGGGCGTCGGTCAGATCGGCGTCGATCTTGATGAGGGTATGGACGATCGCTTCCAGCGATTTCTTTTCCTTGCCAAGATCCTGGGCCCGCTTCTGGTCATTCCAGACGTTCGGGTCTTCCAGTTCGGCGTTGACTTGTTCGAGTTTCTCCGACTTCACATCGAAGTCAAAGATACCTCCGTAGCTCGGTGGCGCGGGTGGCCAGGTCGTCGAGCAGGGACTGGAGGGAATTGAGGCGTTCTGCTTCCATGATGGTTTCTTTTGCGATCAAACCGTACATTATACAAGAGGAGAGGGCCGATTCGTCGGCCCCTCTGTCACAAGCCTGTCATTTTGGGCCGCTACCATCGCAGCGCTTTGTTTGACTGACAAAATGCTGACATCCGGCGGGGCCACCGATTCCGCGCCGGCCGTCTTTTTCTGTTGATACGGAGAAACATCGATGAGACAGCCCGAGCCGCAAGCCATCCAATCCCTGCCTTCCCAAGGTGTCGAGGCGCCGCAAGCGAGCCGCCGCAGCCTGCTCAAGGCCTTCGCTGCCGCGCCGTTGCTGCCGCTGGCCGGCGGCCTGTCGGCCGGCGCGCTGCTGTCCGCCTGCGCCACGCCGGGGGCGGGCAAACCGTTCGCCTCGGCCCGCTTCACCGGCATGCCGGCGCCGACCCTGGCCGATCCGGCCGCGATGGCCTCCACCACCGTGGGCTCGGCGCTGGAAGTGGCGTTCGCCGACGGCAGCAAGCAGACCTACAAGCTGGCTTACCAGCCGTTCTTCATGACCGGCGACACGGTCCCCGACGGCCGCGGCGGCAGCATCCTGGCCGGCGGCTACGTGGACATCAACAACCGTCCCATCATCGACCGTTCGGTGCCGGGCAAGGAGCGCCAGTTCTTCTCGGATTGCCCGGACGGCTCCTCGCTGCTCAGCATCAAGGGCGCCAGCGTGCCGGGCGTGAAGGGCAATGCCGTGTTCGCCGTGGTGCAGTTCGAATACACCACGCGCGACCAGAAGCAGGCCGCCATGTACGGCCAGTTGCCGTCGCCGATCGCGGTGCTGACGCTGGACCAGGATCCATCCTCTGGCAAGCTCTCGCTGGTCAAGTACCACAACGTCGATACCTCGCAGGTCAACGGCTTGTGGATCACCTGTGGCGCCAGCCTCTCGCCGTGGAATACCCACCTGTCGAGCGAAGAGTACGAGCCGGACGCTTCGGCCATCGCCTCCAACCCGCAATTCAAGGGGTTCAGCAAAAACCTGTACGGCGACGAGAGCAAGGCCAATCCCTATCACTACGGCCACCTGCCGGAAGTGACCGTCAACGCCGATGGCACCGGTTCGATCAAGAAACACTACTGCCTGGGCCGTATCTCGCACGAGCTGGTGCAGGTCATGCCCGACCAGCGCACCGTGCTGATGGGCGACGACGCCACCAACGGCGGCCTGTTCATGTTCATCGCCGACCGCGCTGCCGACCTGTCCGCAGGCACGCTCTACGTGGCGCGCTGGGAGCAGGTCTCGGGCGTCGGCCCGGGCGCCGGCAAGCTGTCGTGGGTGCGCCTGGGTAGCGCCACCAGCGCCGAGGTCAAGGCCATGGCCGATCGCTACAAGGCGGCCGACATCATGGATATCCGCACCAGCGATCCGTCCGACGGCTCCTTCTCCAAGATCCCGTTCAACGGCAAGTCCAACTGGGTGCGCGTCAAGCCGGGCATGCAGAAGGCCGCGGCCTTCCTGGAAACCCACCGCTTCGCGGCGCTGGCCGGCGGCAGCCTGGGCTTCACCAAGATGGAAGGCACCACGGTCAACACGCGTGACAAGATCGCTTATTCGGCCATGTCCTACGTGCAGACCTCCATGCTGGACGGTTCCGGCCACATCAAGGTGCAAGGCCCCAAGGCCGGCGCCGTGTACGCGCTGAACCTGCGCGGCGGCCAGCGCGACGCCGGTGGCAATGCGATGGACAGCGAATGGGTGCCGGTCGATATGGCGCCGCCGGCCGAACTGGTGGGCGTGGATCTGAAGACCCCGGATGCCCTGGGCAACCTGGCCGACCAGGAGCACATCGCCAACCCGGACAACATCAAGTTCTCGGAAAAGCTGCGCACCCTGTTCATCGGCGAAGACAGCGGCATGCACGTCAACAACTTTCTGTGGGCGTACAACGTCGATACCAAGGCGCTGTCGCGCGTGCTGTCCTGCCCGGCGGGCGCCGAATCGACCGGCCTGCATGCGGTCGATGAAATCAACGGCTGGACCTATGTCATGAGCAATTTCCAGCATGCCGGCGACTGGGAAAAGGGCTTGCACGACAAGGTCAAGGACAAGCTCCATCCGCTGGTGCGCGCCAACTACAAGGACCGCTTCGGCGCCACGGTGGGCTATCTGACCGGCCTGCCGTTCTCGTCCAAGGCCTGATCCGGCCGGCATTGATCGGCGGGGCGGCGCTGCGGCGCCGGGATGGCGGCAGGTCTGCGGGCCTGCCGCTGCCGTTTGCACGGCCGCAAAGCGCAGGCCCGCACGGAACGCAATCTGCTAGGATCAGTCCTATCAGCTTGTTCCGTCTTGCCCGCCGATGACAATCCACAGAAGAAAGCTGCTGCCGATCACGTTCGCCTGTGCCGCCGCGCTGGTCGGATGCGCCGGTTCTCCGCCGTCGCCGCATGGGCAAGTCAAGGGTTCCGACGCCAGTTCGCGCGAGATGGGCCAATCCGACACCAACCGGGTCGCCACCCTGTCCATGCGCGCCAATCTCGATGGCCTTTACCGGCTGATGGACAAACTCTATCGCCGCAATCCGGGCGAATGGAAGAAGACCGCGGTCGGCCGCGAAGAGGCCGAAAAGCGCGTGCAGGAGGCCATCGAGCTGCGCCAGCCCTGGCCGGAACTGCAGGGCAAGCGCGATATCCAGGCCATGGCGCTGGCCCTGTCTCCCGACTTCAAAGGCGACCGCGTGGCCGCCTTCATCCACGCCACGGCGGACATGATCATCGTCGCCCATGGCAACAAGATCGAATTCTTCCTGGTCGATAGCCTGGATGCCCAGCGTCTTTACAATGCCGCCCGCAACGTGGAGATCGGCGCCTGGATCCTGGCCAGTCGTCGCAACGTCGCGGGCGCGCCGCTGCTGCTGTCCGACGAGATCGGCAGCGACGTGCGCAACCTCAGTTTCGAGCGGGAGTTCGGCAAGATCGTCGGTCGTCTTGACCTGATGGCCGAATTCCTCACCGAGAAATACCGTCGCGCCGGGATCAGCTATGTGCAGAACCTGCTGGGCGGCTCGTTCCTGCAGTTCCTTCCGGTGCGCTGAGTGCCGCGTGGGTGCAGCCCATGCCGGCCGGAGCAATGACGTAGCAGCCGCGGCCGTTGCCCTTGGCGCTATACATGGCCTTGTCGGCCGCTTGCAGCAGGCTGTCGGCATCGCAGCGGCCGTCGCATGCCGCAATCCCGATCGAAACCCCCAGACGGTACTCGCCCTGCGCCAGCAGCAGCGGTTCCGAGACTGCCTTGATGCATTTCTCGGCCAGTACGCGCGCGCCGTTGTCGAAGGGCGGGCGCAGGTCGGTCACCAGCAGTACGAATTCGTCGCCGCCGACACGCGCCAGGGTATCGCCGTGGCGCGCCACCTGGCGCAGGCGGCGCGTGACTTCCTGCAGCACGATGTCGCCGGCCTTGTGGCCCAAGGTGTCGTTGATCGGCTTGAAGCCGTCCAGGTCGAGGAATAGCAGGGCGATGCCGCTGCTTTCGCGGCAGGCGTGGGCCAGCGCGGATTGCATTCGTTCGGCCAGCATCATGCGGTTGGGCAGGCCGGTCAGGACGTCGTGATGGGCCTGGTGCTGCAACTCGGACTGGTGCAGCTTGAGCCGCGCCAGCAGGCCGTTGAAGGCCATCGTCAGGTGGCCCACTTCATCGCGCCGCGCCACCGGCAGCGGCGACAGCGGGATCTCGCCGCGGGTCATCTTGTCGGCCAGGGCGGCGGCGCGCCGCAGCGGGCGGAAGAACCACAGGTAAGTCATCGCCACCAGCAGAAAGGTCAGGCCGCCCTGGATCACGCCGCCGCGCGCGATCAGCGCGCGCATGCGATCCACCGTGGGCAGCGCCGCGGCCAGCGGCAGGCTGGCGGTCACGAACCAGCCGGTGCCGGGCACCGAGGCGAAGGCCTTGATCTCATCGACGCCATTGGCGCTGAGCCCGACGCCATTGCCGCGGAAGCCTTCCAGCGCGCGATCCATCATGGGATCCTGACCGGTGGGCGGCAAAGGTGTAAAGACCAGCACCGGATCATTGGCCGCGATGACGATGCGCTGGGTCGGGGAGATCAACTGGAAGCCGCCCGACGGCCCCAGGCGCGCCTGCTGGAGGTGTTCCAGGAAGCCCGGCGCATTCAGTTCGGTGGTGCCGCCAAGCAAGCCGGCGACCTTGCCGTCGGCATCGCGCAGCGGCGTCGCCATTGGCAGGATGGGATGGCCGGACATGGGGCTGGTCAAGGGTTCGCCGATCACGGTAGCGCCCGCCAGCACACGCTGGTAGTCCGGATAGGGGGCCAGCGAGAGCGCGCGGCGGCCGTTTATGGTGGGGTAGTCGACGATGATCAGGCCGTGGCTGTCGGCGACGAACAGGCCCTGGGCGAACAGCGGCATCAGATCCTGGCGCTCGCGCAGCCACTCGCGCGTGGCGGCGGGATCGGACAGCAGCGCCGGCGGCATCTGCGCGGCCAGGCGTTCCAGGAAGCGGCTGCGCTCCTGCAGGCGATAGCCGATGTCTTGCGCAAGATAGCTGGCGATGGTGCTCTGCTGCTCGGCGGCGACCTTGGCCTGCTCTTTTTCCTGGAAGTTGATGAGAACGTGGTAGCGCGTGATGGCGCTGGCGACGACTGATCTTGCCCCCGTTTCACGGACACCCCTATAAGCGATTAACTATCGCAATAGGAGGTGGACGATGACCAAGAGCAAGGCAGGCAGAAAGGGGCAGGAGTTCAGCCTGGAGTTCAGGCAGCAGGCACTGTTGCGAGCGGCCACAGAAGGGGTAACCACGGTGGCTCGTGATCTGGGGTTGCAGCCTGCCCAGCTGTACAGTTGGCGCGCCCAGGCGCGGCGGCACGACCAGGACGATCAGGCACAACGCTTGGAGTTGGCCGAACATGCACGGCTCAAACGTGAAGTGGCGCGGCTGGAGGAGGAGAACGCTTTCCTAAAAA